>JBATEM010000031.1:0-5439 GCA_049664005.1 Candidatus Macondimonas sp. | reverse complement strand
GCCGATTTCGGTCTGACCGAGCCGGACTGGCTCGGCGCGCCGGTGCGCATCGGCGGCGTCGCCGGGGACCAGCAGGCGGCCCTCTTCGGTCAGGCCTGCACGGCGCCGGGGATGGTGAAAAACACCTATGGCACCGGCTGTTTCATGCTGCTCCATACCGGCGAGCGCATGACGCCATCCTCCCACGGCCTGCTGACGACTGCTGCCGCCCAGTGGGATGCAACCCCCGTCTATGCCCTGGAAGGCAGTGTCTTCGTGGCCGGCGCGCTGGTGCAGTGGCTGCGCGACGGGCTGGGCATCATCCGCAGCTCGGGGGAGATCGAAGCCTTGGCCGCCTCGGTGCCCGACGCGGGCGGGGTTTTCCTGGTTCCGGCATTCGTGGGCCTGGGTTCGCCGTACTGGGATCCCGCCGCTCGCGGCGCCCTGTTCGGACTCACCCGCGGCGCGACCCGCGCGCACATTGCCCGCGCCGCGCTGGAGGCCATTGCGTTTCAGTCCGCCGAATTGCTCCAGGCCATGCAGGCGGATGCGGCCCAAGCGATCGAGGCGCTGCGCGTCGATGGCGGCGCGACCGCCAACGCCCTGTTGATGCAGATCCAGGCCGACCTGCTGGGTGTGCCGGTGGTGCTGCCCCACATCCAGGAGACAACGGCCCTGGGCGCGGCCTATCTCGCTGGCCTCCAGGCCGGGGTATGGGGTTCGATTGCCGACATCGGGGCCTATTGGCGCTCCGGGCGGGTGTTCGAGCCGGCCATCTCACGCGACGAGGCGGACACGCGCATGGCGCGCTGGCGGGAGGCCGTCTCGCGCACACGGGGTTGGGAAACCGCGATGGGCGCGCCGTGAGGTGGAACAGATAAGCCGCGTGAGCCCAGGTGGGTCTGCTGGATGGCGCGAGTCGGCTTATGGCGGCGTGACGCGGCGCCACTGCTGGAAGCGCATGGCGTGGGCGTTGGCGGGATCCGCGGGATGCACGGTTTCCTCGACCAGCGTCCAGTCTCCGGCGGGCAGCGCCGGGAAGAAGGTGTCGGCCTGGGCATCGGTGTCGACGCGGGTGAGGAAGATCTCCTGGGCGAAGGGCAGGAAGGCGCGGTAGATCTGCGCGCCGCCGATGACCATCACGCGCTCGCCCTGGGCTGCGGACAAGGCCGCTTCCACGCTGTCCACCCGCATCGCGCCGGGAAAGCCTTTGGACGGGTCACGGGACAGCACGAGATTTTGCCGGCCCGGCAGGGCGCGGCCGATGGAGTCGAAGGTGCGTGATCCCATCACCACCGCGTGGCCCAGGGTCAATGCCTTGAAGTGGGCCAGATCCGCCGGCAGATGCCAGGGAAGGCGGTTGTCGCGGCCGATCCCGAATGCCCGATCACATGCGGCAACCAGGCTGATCCGCCGGGCCCGCGTCATATGGCCACCGGCGCCTTGATGGCCGGGTGATGCCGGTAGTCCAGCAGCTCGATGTCCTCAAAGACGAAATCATCGATCCGGGTGACGGCCGGGTTGAGGCGCAGCGTCGGCAGGGGGAAGGGCGCCCGGGTCAGTTGCTCGCGCACCTGATCCAGGTGGTTGAGATAGAGGTGGCAATCCCCGCCGGTCCAGATGAAATCGCCGGGCTCGAGATCGGTGACTTGGGCCACCATGTGCGTCAGCAGGGCGTAGGAGGCGATGTTGAAGGGCACGCCGAGGAACAGATCGGCGCTGCGCTGGTAGAGCTGGCAGGACAGCTTTCCATCCGCGACATGGAACTGGAACAGACAGTGGCAGGGCGCGAGGGCCATGTCCGGCAGGTCGGCGACGTTCCATGCGCTGACGATGTGGCGCCGCGAATCCGGATTGGCCTTGATCTGCGCGATCACCTGGGCCAACTGGTCGATGCTGCGCCCATCCGGCGCGGGCCAGGAACGCCACTGCTTGCCATAGACCGGGCCCAGCTCGCCATTCGCGTCCGCCCATTCATCCCAGATGGTGACGCCGTTCTCACGCAGATAGCGGGTGTTGGTGTCGCCCCGGATGAACCACAGCAGCTCGTGCACGACCGATTTGAAATGCACGCGCTTGGTCGTCACCAGCGGGAAGCCCGCCTGCAGATCGAAGCGCATCTGGTGGCCGAACACGGACCGCGTGCCGGTGCCGGTGCGGTCGGCCTTGCCCTGGCCCGTGGTCAGGACGTGGCGCAACAGGTCCAGATACACCTGCATCAGCGCGCGGTTCCAAGCGTTTCGGTGGCGGGCAAGCGGCCGTAACGGCGCGCCCACAGCAACAGATAGATGCCGAACAGGATCATGGGCAGACAGAGCAACTGTCCCATCGTCAGCCAGCCGAAGGCCAGATAGCCGATGTGGGCGTCCGGCTCCCGCACGCCTTCCACGCTGAAACGGAACACGCCATAGAGCAGCAGGAACAGCCCCGAGACCGCGCGCGTGGGCCTTGGATGGCGCGAATACAGCCACAGCACGGTAAACAGGACCACGCCTTCCAGGAAGGCCTCATAGAGCTGGGAGGGATGGCGCGGCAACGGCCCGGCATGGGGAAACACCATGCCCCAGGGCAGGTCGGTGGGGCGACCCCACAACTCGCCATTGATGAAATTGCCGATGCGCCCGGCGCCCAGCCCCACCGGCACCAGCGGCGCCACGAAGTCGGCCAGACGCCAGAACCCGCAACCCAGGCGGTTGCCGTACCAGATCATCGCGAGGATGACCCCGAGCAGGCCGCCGTGGAAGGACATGCCACCTTCCCAGATCCGCAGCAAGGCCAAGGGATCGCCCAGCACGCGCGGCAGATCATAGAACAGCACATACCCCAGCCGTCCGCCCAGGATCACGCCGAGGGCGATGTAGGTGGTCAGGTCGCCCACCTGCTCCGGCGACAGGGGCACATCGGGGCGCCGGGCGCGGGCGTGGCCCAAGGCCCAACCGCCCAGGATGCCGACCAGATAGGTCAGGCCATACCAGTGGATGCTCAGCGGGCCCACTTGCAGCGCGATGGGGTCGATAGCGGGGTAGGTCAGCATGGGTGCTAATGGTACATCAAGGCCGTGAATCTTTTGCCGCACCTGCGGCATTTACCCCGGCGCCAGTGGAGGCTTGCTTCATCAGTTGCGCCGCACCTGCAGCCCGCCGATGCCGAGACAGATGAGCGCGGGTGAGGCGTGAACCGTTCCGGATTCCGAGGAGGCTCCACCTCCTGAGAAGATGGCGCCATGCTCAAGCCGAACAAGCCCTCCCCTCAGTGGCCTTGTCTGCGATCGGCGAGAAGCGATGACCTCGGAATGGCTCAATGGACCGGTTCAAGCACCTGGGTGAACAAGGCGGCGCCGTTCAAGTCCTTGAGGGTTACCGTGAGCACCTCGCTGGCGCCATCCAGATCCACTTGACCGAAAAACTGCAGCCCGGCGGATGGCGGCAGGTTGGCCTGGCCCGGCGGCGGCGCCTTGACATACTTGAGTTGCGGGCCAAAGGTCTTATCCAGCAGGCTCGGCCCGAAGGTGCCGGCATTGAGCGGACCGCTGACGAATTCCCAGAACGGTTCGAAGTCGCCGGTGGAGGCCTGATTGGGGTCATAGTAATGGGCGGCGGTGTAGTGCACGTCGGCCGTCAGCCAGACCACGTTGTGGATGCGCCGGCGCCGGATGAAGCGCAGCAGTTCGGCCAGCTCCAGTTCCCGGCCCAAGGCGGGACCGTCATCGCCGTTGGCGCCGTTCTCGAAGGCATTCGGGCCATCGGCCACGATCAAGCCGATGGGCATGTCCGAGGCGATGATTTTCCAGGTGGCGGTGGAGCGGGCCAGCGCTTCCTTGAGCCAGGCCAGTTGTTCCGATCCCAGATACGCCGTCTCCGCGTCTTGGCGAGTCTGGGTGTTGGCGGAGTTGGGGCCGCGAAAGCTGCGCAGGTCGATGCGGAAGATTTCCAGCGAGCGGCCGTAGCGGAATTTCTGGTACAGCCGGGTGCGCGGCTCGTAGCGGACCGGCATGTAGTCGACGAAGGCCCGTTCGGCGCGGGCCGCCAGCAGATCCACCTGCGGCACGCTGTAGCGCGGATCGGCCAGGATCTCCCCCGGATACCAGTTATTCACCACTTCATGGTCGTCCCACTGGGCGTAAATCGGCACTTCGGCGTTGAAGCGGCGCAGGTTCTCATCCAGCAGGTTGTAGGCATACTGGCCATGGTATTCCGCCTGGGTTTCGGCCACCTTGGACTTGGCTTCGGTGGTGAGGTTGCGCCAGATACCGCCGTCGGCCAGCGCCACCGTCTCGACCAGTGGGCCATCGGCATAGACACTGTCGCCACTGTGGATGAAAAAGTCCGGGCGCAACTGACGCATGGTCTCGAAGATGCGCATGCCGCCCAGATCCGGGTTGATCCCCCAGCCTTGGCCGCAAACGTCCCCCGACCACAGGAAACGCACGTCGCGTCGGCGCAGGGCAGGCATCTGGAACTGGCACAGCAGGGGCTCGCTTGTCCCCACCGCGCCATCCAGCGCCTCGAAGGACACGCGGCAGAAGATGCGTTCGCCATGCGGCAGGCCCTGCAGGTCGAACTTGGCCGTGAAATCGCTCTCCGGCAGCGCCGCCGGACCCCGCAACCGCACCGCATTGCGGAAGCTTTCGGTGGTGGCCACTTCCAACCACATCCGCGCTGGCCGATCGGCCCGGCTCCAGATCACGGCGCGATCATTCAGCACATCCCCGACCTGCACCCCGCTGGGAATCTGCACCCGGCCGCCATTCGCCCAACTGCGCGACACGAAGCCGGGAAGCGCCGAGGAAACCGCCACGCCCGCACCCGTCACGGCCACCTGGCGCAGGAAATGCCGTCGCGCCGCATCGACGGCGCTTCCAACCGAAAGCTTGCCCATGATCTCGATCCCCCCTGAAAACCCGTGGTGTCTCCATGGTGAAAGGGGGGGATGAACAAAAAGTGAAGCGCCGATGACGGTTGCAAGAAGCCAGATGGCTTGCTCACGGCAGCGCCACAGTCCACGAGAACGACGCTCGGGCGATCCGGATGGCGATGATCGTGACGAGCTGGCCTGCACGCTTCACCGAACCGTTGTCAGCACCCCATGCAAGCGCTTGCCCTGGCGCGCCGACGCGACCGTCCGTCAGCCACAGCTCATCAATCTCAAGCACCTGCCGATAACGAAATCGCAGCGCTCTTCGCCGGGTACCGTGCAAGGCCAACACCTGGCCGGCTGTCGCGGGATGCGTCAGGAACGCTTCGTTCTCAGTCGCACCCATATCGCGCAGGTGGCGCCTGGCATGGACAAGACAAACCGCCGCACCCCATCGACGCAGGCGTCCTCGGTGCGGATGTAATGACCCAGCGGTTTCTGCACAGGTCAGGCCGCTAAGGCATAGGCCTCGGCGGGTGTCTTCATGCCCAGCGCCTGGTGCGGGCGTCGGTGGTTGTAGAATTGGATCCAGTCACCGATCACTCG
>JBATEM010000030.1:0-3726 GCA_049664005.1 Candidatus Macondimonas sp. | reverse complement strand
CCTGCAGGCCGATGGCCGGCTGGAAGCCTCGCGCCGCGATGCCGAGGCGCAGGTGGTGCTGGCCGAAGCCAGCCAGACCGCCATCCGCAAGGTGGCCGAGGCCACCCAGGACGGCGAGCTGCCGGTGGTCTACCTGCTGGGCGAGAAGTACATCGAGGCGATGCGCGGTCTGGCCAACAGCCAGAACAGCAAGCTGGTGGTGTTGCCGGCCGACCTGCCAGCGGCGGTGCGCGGCGTGCTGGGCGGCCTGGCCAAGTAAGCCTTCAAAGGGAATTACATCTTGGGATTGATTGATTTCATCCTGCATGTGGACAGCCATTTGCTGGCTCTCGTCGCTCAATACGGGAGCTGGGTCTACGGCATCCTGTTCCTGATCGTGTTCATCGAAACCGGCGTGGTGGCCATGCCCTTCCTGCCGGGCGACAGCCTGTTGTTTGCGGCGGGCGCGCTGGCCGGTGTGGGTTCTCTGGATCTGCCGACCTTGCTGGTCAGCCTGTTCGTGGCGGCGGTGCTGGGCGACAGTTGCAACTACCTGATCGGCAGCCGGCTGGGCAGCGCCGTCTATGAACGCGATTCGCGCTGGATTCGGCGCGACCATCTGGACCGGGCGCATGCCTTCTTCGAACGCCATGGCGGCAAGGCCATCGTCATCGCCCGCTTCATGCCGTTCCTGCGCACCTTCGTTCCCTTCGTCGCCGGCGTGAGCGGCATGGGCTACCGGCGTTTCCTGGCCTGCAATGTGCTGGGCGGGGCGCTGTGGATCGGCGCCTTCATCCATCTGGGCTATTTCTTCGGCAACCTGCCAGCCGTCAAGAAAAACTTCACGATTGCACTATTGGGAATCATTCTGATCAGCCTGCTACCGGGCCTAGTCGCGGCCCTGCCCTTGCGCCGCAAGCCAGAATCCTGAGTCGGGCATCCTCACGGGCATCAAAACCACTCAATAAATTGATTTTAAATAATTTTCTCGCAGGATCAGAACACCCTCCCTTGGACCCATCCAACGAACAGCAAGACTGCAGCCGCCGCCCTCCATTCTCATGCCGAGCTTGACGGCATGCTGTTCCGGTCATCCAGATGAAAGGAAAACTTCACGTAATCATCACGCAAGCGTCATCCCCTATTCATGGGCTCAGTGCAGACTCGTGACTGTTCGGAATCTGCTGTGGATTCTGGACAAAAACCCTGTACTTGTCTTGTTTCAAGGAGTCCACCATGAAATCCAAGTCCCTGATGATGCTGGCCCTGCTGGCCGCTGCCCCTGTCGCTTCCCAGGCCGCCATGGTCGAAATGGATGACGCCGCGCTGTCCAGCGTGGAAGGCCAGGGCTTCTCCTTTGGCTTTGCCCTGAACCCCGTCCTGGGCTTCAGCTTCGACAACACCGCCACCGCCATCTCCATGGGCGGCGCCGCGGGCGTGGTTCCCACTGGCTCGGCGTCTCACGTCGTTGACGGGGATCCGACCCGCAACTGGAGCTTTGGCTTCAGCGCCCCTCTGACGAAGTCGTTCAGCTACACCCGTAACAAGTAAGAAAAAGAACAATCGAGTCCAAGACGATACGGGGAATGGGGGCTTGCCTCCATTCCCTTTTCAATGAGCAATCACCCCGACTGTTCCCCCGTCGCCGCATCCCGCGGCAGAGGCGTGAGGCGCGCCGCCCAGCCGTTCAGCGCGGCCTCATCCAGTGTCTCGCGCCGCAGCAGTTCCTGGGCGGCCGCCTCCAATATCTCGCGATTGAGCGCGAGGAAGGCGCTGGCCCGCTCGAAGTCGCGGGCGATCAGCGTCCGCACGGCGTTGTCGATGGCCCGGGCGGTTTCCTCGCTCATCGGCACGACCGTCGACTGTTCCCCGACGCCCTCCAGAAAATGCGGCTGTTCCTGGGCATAGGCGACGTGGCCAAGCCCGGCGTCCATGCCATAGCGCGTCACCATGCTGCGGGCAATGTCGGTCGCCTTGGCCAGGTCGTCCGCCGCTCCTGTCGACAGTTCGTTGAACACCAGCACCTCCGCCGCCCGCCCCCCGAGCAGCACGGTGATCTTGGTCTCCAATTCGCTGCGACTCATGAGAAAGCGGTCCTCGGTGGGCCGCTGAATGGTGTAGCCCAGGGCGCCGATGCCGCGCGGAATGATGGACACCTTGTGAACCCGCTCCGACCCCCCCAGCCCCAGCGCCGTGAGGGCATGGCCCATTTCATGATGGGCCACGATCTCCCGCTCGTGCGGATTGAGCAGGCGATTGCGTTTTTCCAGCCCCGCCACGATGCGCTCCACCGCCGCCGTGAAATCGGCCAGGGTAACCGCCTCCCCGCCCCGGCGGGTGGCGATCAGCGCCGCCTCGTTGACCAGGTTGGCCAGGTCCGCCCCGGAGAACCCCGTGGTCAGGCTCGCGATCTGCTCCGGGTCCGCATCGGGAGCCAGCCGCACTTTTTTGAGATGGACCTTGAGAATCTGCACCCGCCCCAGCTTGTCGGGCCGGTCCACCAGGATCTGGCGATCGAAACGTCCCGCCCGCAGCAAGGCCGGATCGAGGATCTCGGGACGGTTGGTGGCCGCCACCAGCACCAGACCCCCGGACGCATCGAAACCGTCCATTTCGGCGAGCAACTGGTTCAGCGTCTGTTCCCGCTCATCGTGCCCGCCCAGCCCCGGAAACGCCCCGCGGGCACGCCCCAGCGCATCGAGTTCGTCGATGAAGATGATGGCCGGCGCCGCCTTGCGGGCCTGTTCAAACAGGTCGCGCACCCGCGCCGCGCCCACCCCCACGAACATCTCCACGAACTCCGAACCGCTGATGGAGAAAAACGGCACCCGCGCCTCCCCCGCCAGCGCCCGTGCCAGCAGGGTCTTGCCCGTGCCCGGCGGCCCCACCAGGAGCACGCCTTTGGGAATCCGGGCGCCCAGCTTGCCGTAGCCAGCCGGGTCCTTGAGAAAGGCCAGAATCTCCTGCAGTTCGACCTTGGCCTCGTCCACGCCGGCCACATCCTCGAAGCTGACCCGGGTGTCGCTTTCCACATAGATCTTGGCCTTGCTGCGACCAATGGCCATCATGCCGCCCTGGCCCTGTCCCAGCCGGGACAACAGGAAGGACCAGAACAGCACCAGGATGGCAATGGGAACGAGCCAGGAGAGGATTTCCCGGATCCAGGGATTGTCCACCGTGCCAGAGAAGCGCACGCCTGATTTTTGCAGCTCCCGCGCCAGATCGGCTTCGACCCGGGTGGTGACGAACTGGGTGCGTCCCGACGCCGTGGGTTGCGTGAGGGTGCCAGTCAGGGTCTGATCGCTCACCGTCACCTCCGCGATCTGGCCCTGCTCCAGATAGTGCTGGAATTCGCTGTAGGCGATGGTCTCGACCTGCTGCACCTGTTGCCACACATCCCGCACCACCAACAGGACCATCAAGGCGAACAGGAAATACACCAGATGAAATCGCGTGGTCTTGTCCATCGTGCCCCTCTTGTCCGAACTTGTCCGTATTTCCCTGCCACCACAGACGCAGTGGCGCGGCAGAGACAAAAATCAACTTGACAAACCGCCTCAGGCGCGCCAGATCAGCGCAGCCATGCGGCCACTCGTCCCATCGCGGCGGTGGGAGAAAAACCACGCCGGTTCGCTTGACGTGCACCAGTGCCCGCCCCAGACCTGCGCCACCCCGGCCCGCCGCAGGCGCTGGCGCGCCAGGGTGACCAGATCGGCTTGCCAGCGACCCGCCCGCCCCGCCTGGAAT
>JBATEM010000029.1:0-2066 GCA_049664005.1 Candidatus Macondimonas sp. | reverse complement strand
AACAGGCCCTGCGCCACCAGATGCACCGCCGCCGCGCCAAAACGCAGCGCCAGCACGCGGTCGAAGGCGCTGGGGGTGCCGCCGCGCTGGATATGGCCCAGCACCGTGGTGCGGGTTTCCTTGCCGGTCAGCGCCTGAATCTGTTCGGCGACCTGCGCGCCCATGCCCCCGAGCTGGACATCGCGGCCCGCCTCGCGCGCGCGAATGGCCCGATCACCGTCGTGGGGCATGGCGCCTTCGGCCACCACCACGATGGAAAAGCCGCGCCCCTGGGCCTCGCGGGCCTGAATCTTGCCGGCTACGGTGCCGATGTCGAAAGGAATCTCGGGGATCAGGATCACATCCGCCCCGCCGGCAATGCCGGCATGCAATGCGATCCAGCCGGCATCGCGGCCCATGACCTCGACCACCATCACCCGGCGATGGGACTCGGCCGTGGTATGCAGCCGCCCGATGGCCTCGGTCGCAACCGACACGGCGGTATCGAAGCCAAAGGTGAACAAGGTCCCGTCCAGGTCGTTGTCGATGGTCTTGGGCACGCCCACCGCCGGCAGACCCAGATCGCAAAACCGCTGGGCGATGCGCAAGGAACCGTCTCCGCCCACCGCGATCAGGGCATCGCCGCCGACCTCCCGAAAGCGCGCCAGCACCTCGGCTGACACGTCGGTCAGGATCACCTCGTCACCCTGCGGAATCGGATACTCAAAGGGATTGCCCTTGTTGATGGCACCCAGGATGGTGCCGCCCAAATGGGCGATGCCGCGCACCCGATCGCGATCCAGGGGGATCAACCCATCGGGATCGCCACTGCGCAGGCCTTCATAACCATAACGGATGCCCGTCACCCGCCAGCCGCGATTCAGCGCCCCCAGGGTCACGGCGCGAATCACCGCGTTGAGCCCCGGCGCATCACCGCCGCCGGTATTGATGAGCAGATGCATGCTGTCCTCCGGGTTGTAGGGATCCATCAATCCAGACCCTTGATTCGCTCAAACAAGCCTCGTTGCGCGGCCACTACGGCAAACGTGAATTATTTACAAAATGGCCGCCCCCAAATTGCAACAATAAGTTGATTTTTTAACGAATTCTCCAATTCTTATGTCATAATCGGGCCGATCGCGAACCATTGATCGCCCCTGCTTGCAATTCTTCATCTATCTGCACTATGTTTTATCTGCGCTTTCGGTAGGATCGTACCGCAAGGCGTCTTGCCCCCCCCTTCATCCACAACCCCCGAGGCATCCGCAATGAAACTGAAATCCCTCTCCGTGCTCGGCCTGTTGGCCGCCGCCCCCATGGCTTCCCAGGCCGCCATGGTCGAAATGAACGAAACCGAGCTGTCCGATGTGAGCGGCCAGGCCATGTTCCCCGGCCTGCTGTTCAACTATTCCGCCACGTACCATTGGAATCCTGCCTACTGGAACGGGACGGACTTCGATGTGACCACGACGCCCGTTCTGGGCGGCGTGCAAGTGAATACCTCCTTCTCCACGAACTACGAAATCTTACCCTCCTGGAACGTCGGCATCACCGGCAAATACTCTGGTACCCACTATTACACCAGGTCGGGCAGCGCCAACTGGGATCCGATCGATTTCAGCTGGAGCAACACCCGCACCTTCCTCTTGAAGTAAAGTCCTCCGTGAAACGCCGCTGCCCAAGACTGGTAATCCCAAGCCTGGACAAGGACCCAAGCGGATCCTTGTCCATTTTGGTGAAAAATACATTGCCACCTACAAGTCCTGGGGCAGCTAAAGCGGCTTATAGGTTTCAAGGAGCATAATTTTCAAGATCAAGCTCGATCAGGCCGGCGCCTTTGGGCGCCGGTCTTTTTTTGCCGAAACCAGGCGCGCTGAATGCCTCATCCACGCCCGCAACGCGCCGTGCTGCTGGGCCCCATCTGAAGCAGGATCGCGGCATGGCTGGTCAGGCCTTCAGTCGAAGACATCGAAGATCACATCCGCCACGATGGCGCCAGCAATGGCGACCAACACCAGATCCGTCCCACACACCAGCCATTCATAGCCTTCATGGTGGGGCAGGCCGCGCAGCACAGGCCCCGGCAC
>JBATEM010000028.1:0-7045 GCA_049664005.1 Candidatus Macondimonas sp. | reverse complement strand
GGGTGGGCTCAAATCTGTTCCTGGTAGGCACGACGGATTTCCTGGCTGAGCTGGAACACGGCCATGGCGTAGAGCACGCTGTGATTGTAGCGGGTGATGACATAGAAATTGGGCAGGCTGACCCAGTATTCCGGTCCATCGACCTGATCCAGCATCAACAGATTGGCTGGCGAATTGACCGGCAAGTTTCCCTCGCTGCGCACCCCCACTTGCTTCAGGGATGCCACTGTATGGGGGGTTTCCCGTTTCTGGCTGCCCAGCGCCTGGGCCTCGGGCGTCGTGGCTTGGGCGGGAAAGGCAACCAAGCCATCTTGCTGCCAGCCGTGACGGGCGAAATAGTTGGCCACGCTGCCGATGGCATCGGCCGGCTGCCACAGGTTGCGCTGGCCATCTCCATCAAAATCGACCGCATAGCTGCGATAGCTGCTGGGGATGAACTGCCCCATGCCCATGGCGCCGGCATAGGATCCCAGGGTCTGGCGCGGATCCAGATGTTCTTCCTGGGTCAGGGTCAGAAATTGCTCCAGCTCGCCCAGGAAAAAGGCACTGCGCGGTGGATAGGCAAAGCCCAGAGTCGCGAGGGCATCCAGCACCCGGTAACGTCCCAGATTGCGACCGTACTGGGTTTCCACGCCGATGATGGCCACCACGATTTCCGGCGGTACGCCATAACGTGCCTCAGCCTGTTCCAGGAGCGCGCGATGAGTCTGCCAGAACGCGGCCCCGCCGGTGATGCGGGCGGGGGTGAGGAACAAGCCGCGATACTGGTGCCAAGGCTTGGCCTCGTAGGGGCGGGTCATGGCGTCGATGATGTCCTGGCGGAACGTCGCTTCGCCCAGCAGGGTGCGCACAGTCGGCTCGGACAGGCCGTGCTGGTCCACGAGGCGGCGCACCAGTGCTTCGCGCTGAGCGGCATCGCTCCAGGCGGCAGGCGCAGCAGGGGCGGAGGGCGGGCCATCCGCTGCCATCACCGGCAACAGCGACAGCGCGCCGAGCAAGCCGGCGAGGCACAGACGGAACCGTATTCTCATGGGGCAAGCATCTTCTTGTGGGTCTGAATCGACATCAGCATACCGAAGCCCGCCAGCAGGGTCACCATGGACGTGCCGCCAAAACTGACCAGCGGAAGGGGCACGCCCACCACCGGCAACAAGCCGCTCACCATGCCCGTGTTCACCAGCACATAAAACAGGAAGGTGAAGCTCAGGCTGGCGGCGAGCAGGCGCTCGAAACTGTTTTGTCCCTGCGCGGCGATCTGCAGCCCGCGTACCGCCACCGCGAAATAGAGCGCCAGCAGCAACACCAGGCCGATGAGGCCGAATTCCTCGCCATACACCGCGAAGATGAAATCGGTGGTGCGCTCGGGGAGGAACTGCAGGTGAGCCTGGCTGCCGTTGAGCCAGCCCTTGCCGAACAGACCGCCTGAGCCGAGGGCGATCTTGGACTGAATGATGTGGTAACCCGAGCCCAGGGGATCGGCCTCGGGGTTGAGCAGGGTCAACACACGCTGGCGCTGGTAGTCGTGCATCAGGCCCCACAGGAGCGGCAAGGCAGCTCCCAGGCCACCCAGGAACAGTCCAATCCAGCGCCAGGAAATGCCGCCAAGGAACAGCACTGCAAGGCCCCCAACCGCGACCAGCACGGCGGTCCCGAGGTCGGGCTGCTCGGCAATGAGCAGGGTCGGCCCGCCAATCAGCAGCAGGATGAGGGGGACATCCCAGCGCTGCGGCGGCAAGCCCCGATCATGCAGGTAGCGGGCCGTCATCAAAGGCATGGCGAGCTTCATGATCTCCGAGGGCTGGAATCGCACTACCCCCAGGTCGAGCCAGCGCTGGGCGCCCTTGCCGATGTCACCCAATCCCATCACCAGCACCAGCAGGATCAGGCCCACGCCGTAGAGCACGGGTGCGATGCGATGCAGCCAGTCACTGGGGATCTGCGCGACCGTCAGCATCACCAGGAAAGCCAGCCCCAATCGCAGACATTGGCGCACCAGCAGATCCATCTCCTCGCCGCCCGCGCTGTAGAGGATCATCAGGCCGACTGCGGACAATAGTCCGAGGCAGACAAGCAGGGGCAAATCCATATGCAGTCGGGTGGGCCAGTCCCGCAAGGGCGCGCGCATCCCGACCCCAAGTTCATAAACCGAGCGATTCATGGCGCCGCCTCCCGCAGCAGATAGGCGTCCAATACCTGACGCGCGATCGGCGCGGCGGTATGCCCGCCACTACCCCCGTGCTCCACCACCACGCCCACGGCGATGGCCGGATCGTGTTGTGGCGCAAACCCAAGGAACAGGGCGTGGTCACGCAAATGGAGCGCGACGTTCTCTTCCTCGTATTCCTCCTCGCTGCCAAGGCCATAGACCTGAGCGGTGCCGGTCTTGCCGGCATAGGCATAGGGTGCACTGCGCCCGCTGCCGTAGGCGGTGCCTCCCGGACTCTGGACGACGTCATGCATGGCATCGATCACCGTTTCCCATTGGGCAGGCGTGCCGAAGGGCACCGCGGTTCCCGGTGCCGGCGTGAGGGGAACGTACTGCCCGTTCATCGTATCCTCGCGTGCCCGCACCATGCGGGGCTGCAGCACCTGACCGCGCCGGGCCAGGGTCGCAGCGGCCTGGGCCAGTTGCAGCGGCGTGGCGAGGTTATAGCCCTGGCCTATGGCGTTGACCAGGGTTTCACCGATATACCAGGATTGCTTGCGCACACGCTGCTTCCAGGCCTTGGATGGCACCAGGCCAGAGCGCTCGCCGGGCAGATCCACGCCGGTCGTGCGGCCGAATCCAAAAGCCGTCAGGGTCTCGTGGAGACGGTCGATCCCCAACTCCAGGCCGAGCTGGTAGAAATACACGTCGCAGGATTCCGCAATGGCTCGACGCAGATTGGTCTGGCCATGGCCACTGCGTTTCCAGTCCCGGTAGCGGCGCTCGATATTGGGCAGCTTCACGTACCCGGGACAATACACTCCGCCCGCTCCCAGCGGCTGGCCACTGGCCAGATCGGCCACCCCGAGCAGCGGCTTGACCGTGGAACCGGGTGGATACTGGCCCAGGATGGCGCGGTTGAAGAGGGGACGGCCCGGATCGGTATTGAGCGCGCGGTAATTTTCGGAGGAAATTCCGCCGACGAACAGGTTGGCATCGAAGGACGGCTGGCTGACCATGGCGAGGATTTCGCCGCTGTCCGGCGCAATTGCCACGATCGCGCCGCGACGCCCCGCCAGGGCCGCCTCTGCGGCCTGCTGCAGGCGAATGTCCAGGCTCAGATAGAGGTTCTGACCGGCAGTGGGCGAATGGGTTTCCAGTGCTCGGATGGTGCGCCCCTGGGCATTGACCTCCACCTGTTCATAGCCGGTCACGCCACGCAACTCGGCTTCGTAGGAGCGTTCCACCCCATTGCGACCGGCTTCGGTGATGCCGGCGTAGATGCCTTCTGCGCCATTGCGCAGATCCCGCTCGTCCACCGCCCCCACGTAGCCAATCACCTGCGCCGTGCTGGCGCCGAAGGGATAATGGCGGGTGAGGTCAGCGCGGATATCCACGCCGGGAAAATGAATGCGGTCAATGGCAAGCCGCGCCACTTCCTCGTCAGTCAGTCGGTAACGCAGGGCCACGCCATCGAACGGCCGACTGCGTCGGCGCTCGCGTTCGAAACGCTCGCGGTCCTTGGGGCTGATTGCGATGAGCCGCGACAGCCGATCCAGGGTCTGGGGCAGATCCGGCACATCCTCAGGGACGATTTCCAGGCGGAAGGAGGGCAGATTCTCCGCCAACAGGATGCCATTGCGATCGTAGATCAGGCCGCGTTGCGGCGGCAGGGGCCGCAGCCGGACCCGGTTGTCCTGCGAGAGGGTGACGAAATGCGCATGATGCTGCACCTGCAACTCATAGAGCCGCAGGCACAGTCCGACCAGCATCAGCCCCGCCAGCGCCAGGGCCAGGCTCATGCGATTGCGGATCAGCCGCCGTTCGAGTTCCGGATTGTGCAGCCGGACCGGGTGGCCCGACCGCCAGCGCCGACGCATGGGAAGCCTCACGCCAAACCGAAGCGACGCCGCAGATGGCGCAGCACGGCAAAAATCCAGGGCCAGATCAAGGCGCTGGTCAGCAGGCCCGGCCAGGGAAAACTGGGATTTCCCCGGTTGCCCATGCCGGCCAGCCAGAATGCCGGGAAGGCGGCAATGGCCAGCATGGGAATCAGCAGCAAACTTTGCTGCCACACGGGAAACGCCCGCAGCTGCAGATGAAAGCGCGCCACGGGGTAGGCTGCCAGGGTCAGGCTCAGCGCCTGAACCCCAAGCACATCGCCACGGCAGGCATCCACCAGGAGTCCCAGGCTCCAGGCGGTTCCCAGGCTGATCCGCTCGGGCAGGGCCATGATCCAGTAAATCAGCACCAGGGCCACCCAATGAGGTCGCAGTTCAACCGCCCAGGCGGGGAGCGGAACAAACGTCAAGGCCAGGGCAATGAAAAAGCACCCCCCGACCACGCCCCAACGCGTCCACATCAGGGTAGCCCTTCGATATTTTCAGCCGGCGGCGGGCTGTCTAGCGGCGGATGATCCCAGACCAGCAGGACTTCGCGACTGCGATCCAGCTGGGCGGTAACCTCCGCCCGCACACGGGCGAAACGCCCTTCGCCCTGGCGATCCACCGTCCGCACCACCGCCACCGGATAGCCACGCGGAAAGCGCCCGCCCAGGCCAGACGTGGTCAACAGATCACCCTCCCGAATATCGGCGTTGCGCGGCAGATAGGGCAGCACCACCCAGCGGCCCTCCCCCGTGCCCTGGGCCACCGTGCGCAGGCCATTGCGGTTGACCTCGACCGGCAACGAGTGATTGGCATCGGTGATCAGCAGGGCCGTAGAGGTGTTGAGGCCGACATGGGTGATCTGGCCCATGACGCCGTGGGCGTCGATGATGGGCTGACCCACATGCACCTGATGAACGAGGCCGCGGTTGAGCATGATGCGCTGGCGATAGGGATCCAGGTCCATGGACAGGATCTCGGCGATGGACAAGCGGTCATCCAGGCGGCTGGAGGACTGCAGCAGCTCGCGCAGGCGGCTGTTCTCGGCCTGCAGCACGGCCAGTTTCTGGATCTGGGCCTCCAGCAAGACCAGCCGGGTCCGGAGTGCCGCGTTCTCCGCACCCAGGGTGCGGCGACTGCTGACGTTCTCCAGGAACTCGCGGCCCAGGCGCAATGGCACATCCACCGCGAGCTGCACGGGATAGACCAGCGTCCCCAAGGCCAGGCGCAGCCGCTTCGGCTCGGTCTGCCCAGAGTCATACAGGATCAGGGCGATGGCAGCGACGACGAACAACACCAGCCGCAGGTTCAGGGCACGGGTCTTGAGGAACAGCGGTTTGATGGCCTTGCCCCCCGTGGCGCGGCGTGCCGGCTACCCGCGTGGGGCAGCCCGTGGCAAAAAATCCATTCAATCCAGAGCGAACAGATCGACCCCGTGTTCGTCGATGAGTTCCAGCACCCGGCCACCACCACGCGCCACGCAGGTGAGGGGATCATCCGCCAGCACCACCGGGATGCCCGTTTCTTCCATCAACAAGCGGTCGAGGTCACGCAGCAGGCTGCCGCCGCCGGTGAGTACGATGCCGCGTTCGGCGACATCGGAGGCCAACTCCGGCGGGGTCTGCTCCAGCGCCGTCTTGACCGCGCGCACGATGGCGCTCAGCGGTTCCTGCAGGGATTCCAGGATCTCGTTGCTGTTGAGGGTAAAGCTGCGCGGCACGCCCTCGGACAAATGGCGTCCCTTGATCTCGATTTCGCGCACTTCCTTGGCCGGAAACGCCGAACCGATCTCGCGCTTGATGCGCTCGGCGGTGGATTCGCCGATCAGGGTGCCATAGTTACGGCGCACGTAGTTGATGATGGCCTCGTCGAACTTGTCGCCACCCACCCGAACCGAGGCCGCATAGACGATGCCATTCAGGGACATCACCGCCACCTCGGAGGTGCCGCCACCCACATCCAGCACCATCGACCCGCGCGCCTCGTGCACCGGGATGCCGGCCCCCATGGCGGCGGCGACCGGCTCCTCGATCAGGTAAACCCGACGCGCGCCGGCACCGGCAGCGGATTCCTTGATGGCGCGCCGCTCGACCTGGGTCGCGCCGTAGGGCACGCACACCAGCACGCGCGGGCTGGGGCGGAAATAGGGCGAATCGTGAACCTTGCGGATGAAGTGCTGGAGCATCTTCTCGGTGGCGGTGAAGTCGGCAATGACGCCTTCCTTCAACGGCCGGATGGCGGTGATGTGGCCGGGGGTGCGGCCCACCATGGCCTTGGCGGCGGTGCCCACTGCCTCGATGGTCTTGCCGCGGCCATTGCCGTCGTCGCGGATGGCCACCACGGAAGGCTCATCGAGGACGATCCCCTTGCCGCGGGCATAGATCAGCGTGTTGGCTGTCCCCAGATCAATGGACAGGTCGTTGGAGAAAAATCCCCGAAGCCCTTTGAGTTTCAGCATGAAGGTTCTTAGGTCCGTATGAGCTGGGTTATGGCGGGAGGCTGTTAAAATGGCAGACTCTAGCAATGCGCCGCAGTTCGGGCAAGGCCCGGGCACAACCCTGGCCGGTTGTGTGTAAACTGCGCGCACTGGGGGCGCAGGCTACTTTATGCGCCCCTATCCGTTCTGTCGGGGAGTGTGTCATGTCGTTCACCATCGAAACGGTACGCGGGATCGCCCATCTGGCGCGCCTGGCGGTCGATGAGCCGGAACTGGAAGCCTACACCCAAGTCCTGTCCCGCTCGCTGGATCTGCTAGCCCAGATCAATGCCGCCGATACCACCGGCATCACCGAAATGGCCCATCCGTTGGATGTGGCCCAGCGCCTGCGGCCTGATACCGTCACCGAGCCCGACGTGCGCGAGGCCTGTCTGGCCCAGGCCCCGGCGGCCGACGCGGGCCTGTTCCTGGTGCCCAAGGTCATCGAATAACCGTCACGATTATCCCGTCGGGAGTTTGCATGCACAGCCTGTCTGTCGCCGAAATGGCCTCGGCCCTGGCCGAGGGTCAATGCAC
>JBATEM010000027.1:0-5578 GCA_049664005.1 Candidatus Macondimonas sp. | reverse complement strand
CTGAATACCATCCTGGAGGCAATCGACCGCCTGCGTGACACGGCCAGCAGTCACGGGCGCATTTTCATCGTCGAGGCCATGGGTCGGCATTGCGGCTACCTCGCCTTGATGGCGGGTTATACCGGCGGCGCCGAGTTGATCCATATTCCCGAATTGCCACTGGAACTCGATGAGATCCTGGCCACGGTCGAACAAGCCTGGGTCCGTGAGAAGGCGCATGTCATTGTGATGGTGGCGGAGGGCGCGGCCCATTCCGTGGGTGAAATCGCGGCTTACATCGAGGAGAAGCACAAGGGATTCGAATGCCGCGTGACGCAGTTGGGACATGTGCAACGCGGCGGGCGCCCGACCCATTTCGACCGTCTGCTGGCCAGTCGCCTGGGTGTCAAGGCGGTGGAATGCCTGCGTGATGGGCAGACTGGCACCATGGTCGGCTTGCAAGGCAAGCAACTGGTGGCGGTGCCCTTGTCCGAGGTGGTGGGACGCAACAAGCGGGCCCCGGCCGAGGAATACCAGATCATCCGCATCCTCGCCCAGTAGCATGTTTCACCAGCCCGAAATCGCGCGATGCCTGCGGCCTGGCCTGATGAGCTGACGCCGGCGGCTGCGCGCGTCTTGCAGGAACAATTGCGGACACAGGTGATCCGCGGGGGTCGTCTGGACAAGGTGCGCTGGGTGGCGGGGGTGGATGTCGCGTTTCCGGCCCAGGGCACCGTATCACGTGGCGCAGCGGTGTTGTTGCGCTTTCCGACACTGGTGCCGGTGGCGGGCAGCGTAGCCGAGTTGCCGACGCGCTTCCCCTATGTGCCCGGGCTGTTGTCGTTCCGGGAGTTGCCGGCACTGTTGGCCGCTCTGGCGGGTTTGCCGGAGCAGCCCGATGTGATTCTGGTGGATGGGCAGGGCGTGGCCCATCCACGCAGCTTCGGCGTGGCTTGCCATCTGGGAGTGACCCTGGATTGTCCAACTATCGGAGTGGCCAAGTCGGTGCTTTGTGGCACTTATGATGATCCCGCGCCGGAGCGGGGCAGCCAATCTCCACTTGTTCACAAGGGGGAGGTGATCGGGACGGTCCTGCGGACTCGGGAGCGGGTGCGGCCGGTCATTGTGTCCTGCGGCCATCGCGTGGGCTTGCCGGAGGCCGTTGCCCTGGTACAGGCGTGTGCCCGCGGCTATCGATTGCCAGAGCCAACCCGTCTCGCCGATCGATTGGCGGGTGCAGCGCCGGGGGCGCCGGTGCTGGGTGCTGCAACGGTTCCGGTGCGTTTTCGTTCGGACGCTGCCATCTCCGATCCCTCAGTCCAGACTTCCTGACCAGTGCAACCCGGCGCATCATGCGTTTCACTGCTGTGAACCTGAGCCTTCGCCGGACGGTCATAACAAGCTGCCAAGCTTGAAAAGGAAGCGGGAAGCTCCGTCCCTTTATTGAGCCCACATCCAGCGGCTGCGCGGCGGCCCATGAGGAGAAATCACATGCCTGGTTTTCTGATTCGCCTGTTCGTCACGGCCCTGGCGCTGGGGATTGCTTCGGCCATCGTGCCGGGCCTCACCATCACGGGTTTCTGGACGCTCCTGGGAGCGGCCTTCCTGCTGGGATTGGTCAATGCGGTGATCCGGCCGATCCTGATTATCCTGACCTTGCCCATCACATTGCTGACCCTGGGCCTGTTTCTGTGGGTAATCAATGCGGCCATGCTGAGCCTGGTGGCCGCCATGATGGACGGCTTTGCCATCAGTGGCTTCTTTTCCGCCCTGCTCGCCTCGCTGGTGGTGAGCCTGGTGAGCTGGATGGCGTCCTGGTATGTGGGTCCCACAGGCCAGATCGAGATCATCACGGCGCGCCGTTAAGCACTGCATGACCTCCAGGCGTTCAGCCGTGCCGTTCGCGCAGTTGCCGGGCGGCCTCGACCATGTTCTGAAGGGCGGGGGTCACCTCCTCCCAGCGCCGGGTCTTGAGACCGCAATCGGGATTGACCCAGAGGCGATCCAGGGGGATTCCCTGGCCGGCGCGCTCCAGCAGGGCGACCATTTCAGCGACGGACGGCAGGCGCGGCGCATGGATGTCGTATACCCCAGGCCCGATTTCGTTGGGATAGTGGAAGTGCTCGAAGGCCTGCAGCAGTTCCATCTGTGAGCGGGAAGTCTCGATGGTAATGACATCGGCATCCAGGGCGGCGATGGCCTGGATGATGTCGTTGAATTCCGCGTAGCACATGTGGGTGTGGATCTGGGTGGCATCCTCCACCCCGGCGGAGGCGATGCGGAAGGCGCGCACCGCCCAGTTCAGGTAAGCGTTCCAATCTGCCTGACGCAGCGGCAGGCCTTCCCGGAAGGCGGGCTCGTCGATCTGGATGATGGCGGTTCCCGCCGCTTCCAGATCGCGCACTTCCTCGCGCAGGGCCAGCGCAATCTGCAGTGCGGTAACGGCGCGCGGCTGGTCGTTGCGCACGAATGACCATTGCAACAGGGTCACAGGTCCAGTGAGCATGCCCTTGACGGGCTTGTCGGTCAGCGACTGGGCGTAGCTTGTCCAGCCTACGGTCATCGGCGCGGGCCGGGCGACGTCGCCATAGATGATCGGCGGTTTGACACAGCGCGAACCATAGCTCTGCACCCAGCCGTGTCGGGTAAAGGCATAGCCGGCAAGTTGCTCGCCGAAATACTCCACCATGTCATTGCGCTCGGCCTCGCCGTGCACCAGCACATCCAAGCCGATGGCTTCCTGTCGTTCCACCGCCTCGGCGATGGCCTGACGCATGGCTGTTTCGTAGGCCGTCTGGTCGATGCGCTGCGCCTTATAGTCCGCCCGCACCTGGCGAATTTCGGCAGTCTGTGGGAAGGAGCCAATGGTGGTTGTGGGCAGCAGCGGCAGTTGCAGCCGTTCCCGCTGGGCGGGCGCACGCTCGGCGTAGGGGTGGGCACGCTGCGCCATGGTCACATCGATGCGCTGCACACCTGCCTTGACCTCGGGCCGGTGAATGCGCGGCGAGCAGGCACGAGCGAGGGCCGCCGCCTGACTGGCTTCGATCTCCCCGGCGATGGCGGCGCGTCCCGTTTCCAGGCCGCGTTTGAGGATCACCAGTTCATCCAGTTTCTGCCGGGCAAAGGCCAGCCAGCCGCGCAACTCGGGATCCAGTCCGTCTTCCAGTGCCAGATCCTGGGGCACATGCAGCAGCGAGCAGGAGGGCGCGAGCCACAGCCGCTCGCCCAGGCGCTCGTAGAGCGGTTCGAGGCGCGCCAGCAGTGGCTCCAGTTCGCTGCGCCAGATGTTGCGTCCGTCCACGATGCCCAGCGACAGCACCTTGTAGGCCGGCAGTCGGTCGACAAGCGTGCTGACCTCGGCGCTGCCACGTACGGCGTCGATGTGCAGCCCATCCACCGGCAAGTGGCAGGCCAGCGCCAGATTGTCGCGCAGCTCGCCGAAATAGACCGTCAGCAGCTTGCGCACGGGCGCGCGTGCCAATTGGGTATACGCACTTTCAAAAGCCACCTTCCATGCGGGCGGGAGGTCCAGCGCCAGGATTGGCTCGTCGATCTGCACCCACTCGGCACCCACCGCTGCGAGCTGTTCCAGCCACTGTCCATAGACCGCAACCAGTTCATCCAGCAATTGCAGCGGATCGAAAGGCACCGGCCGCGTCTTGCCCAGCCACAGATAGCTCAAGGGACCCAGCAGCACCGGGCGGGCGGGAATTCCCTGATCACGAGCCTCGGCAAGTGCATCGGCGAGTCTGTTCGCCTGGAGGGAAAAGCCCTGTCCAACGGCGAATTCCGGGACCAGATAGTGGTAGTTGGTGTCGAACCACTTGGTCATCTCGCAGGCGGTGGTGTTGGCATCCCCCCGGGCCATGCGAAACAGCAAGCCAAGATCGCGCGTCTGGGTCCTGGCACCAAAGCGGGCGGGAATCACGCCGAGTGCCAGCGAGGTGTCCAGCACATGATCGTAAAGGGCGAAATCTCCCACCGGCACCCAATCCAGTCCCGTGGCCAGCTGCATCTGCCAGTGCTGGGCGCGCAGGGCCTGGGTCTCGGTTTCCAGGGCTTGCGCGTCGATTTCGCCGCGCCAATGGCGCTCCAGGGCGAATTTCAGTTCGCGATGGGCGCCCATACGGGGGAAACCAAGATTGTGCAGGGTGACCATGGCTGACTCCGGAAAGGGAATGGATGGTGCGGAGTCTGCCGAGGCAGGTATCATGAATCAAACGATTTATTTTCATTGTTTCGGTGAATTAATCTCATGATCGACCGGCGCCATCTCGAAACCCTGTGTGCACTGCGTGACCACGGCAGCCTGGCAGCGGCTGCCGGGCACTTGCACATCACCCCTTCAGCCTTGTCCCATCAGTTGGCCGCGCTGGAGGAGCGTTTGGGCTGTGCGCTGTTTCTGCGCAAGAGCCAGCCGTTGCGCTTTACCGCAGCCGGCCAGCGACTGCTGGACCTGGCGCAGGACGTTCTCCCGCGCCTGCGCGAGGCGGAGCGGGATGTGCTCAGGCTGGCGGGATTGGGGAGCGGTCGCCTGCATCTGGCCATCGAATGTCACAGTTGTTACCGGTGGTTGATGCCGACCGTGGACCGGTTTCGGCACGATTGGCCGGAGGTCGAGATGGATCTGTCTGCGGGGTTTCATTTTGAAGCGCTGTCGGCTCTGGTGCGGGGTGAGTTGGATCTGGTCATCACCGGCGATCCCCAGCCCCTGCCGGGCGTGACCTATCTGCCGTTGTTCCGGCACGAGGTGGTGGTGGCGGTGGCCGCCGACCATCCCCTGGTCCGCAAGGCCTACATCGAGCCGGCTGATCTGGCGGGGGAAACCGTGGTCACCTATCCCGTGGATCGGGAGCGGTTGGATATTTTCCGTCACTTTCTGGACCCGGCAGGGATTGTGCCGGTGGGTGTCCGCACGGCGGCGCTTACGGTGATGATCCTGCAACTGGTCGCCAGCCATCGGGGCGTGGCCATGCTGCCCCATTGGGCGCTTGCAGAGGCGCCGGCAGGGGAGGTGATCGGGATCCGGGTTGGTCGGCAGGGCAAGTTTGGCGTGCTGTATGCCGCAATGACCACAGAAGGCAGCCAAATTCCTTACATGCAGGCCTTTGTGCAGGCAGCGCGGGAAGTCTCGTTCGCAACGTTGACCGGAATCACATCCGCGGGCTGACGGATCTGGATTGTTTGTTTGAGAATCGTGCTGCTTTTATCTGGTTCTGGTCTCGGTGCCGCGGGGCTTGCTTCGGGCGTCCAGAGCGGCCAGCAGGGTAAAGAATGCAGTGGATGCGCTTACAGTACGGCCTTGAGAGACGGCGAAAATGCGACAGGGGCCCGTAGGCCCCTGTCTTGTCGTGATACGTGGATTTCGTATTACGGGATTACGGGGGGAGTCGTCCAGCTGAGCGAGAAACCATGACTCTTGTCTCGGCCACCGCCATAGACAAAGCCGGCACCCGAAGTATCGCGGGTGTAGCTGACGTCCCGGTTTTTCGTTTTGGAAGGACCCATCGCCACGCTGCCGCCAGTGGGATCCATAGCGAAAGACAGGCCCTTGCTCTTGACCTTGCCAAAATCAATGGATATCGCCTGACCCGTGATC
>JBATEM010000026.1:0-3398 GCA_049664005.1 Candidatus Macondimonas sp. | reverse complement strand
TTACCGGGTCCAGGTGGGGACCGGGGAAGACTTGGCTCGCGCCGACCAGGGTGGCAGCGAAGGGCAATCCCCAGGCATTGGCATGGAACATGGGCACGACCGGCGTCACGGTATCGTGGCAGGACAGCCCCACCCCATCCGGCAGGGCGCTGGCCAAGGCATGCAGCACCGTCGAACGGTGGGAATACACCACACCCTTGGGACGCCCCGTGGTGCCCGAGGTGTAGCACATCAGGCAGGGATCCCGCTCATCCAGCGCAGGAAGAACGAAATGTTCTTCGCCCCCTGCCAGCAGGTCTTCATAGTGTTCCAAGCTTGCCGCCGGCGCCGGCGCATCATCCCACGTGACCACCCAGACCCGCTCCAGATTCACCCGATCGCGAATGCGCTCAAACAGAGGCAGCAGGACATCGTCCAGAATCAGGAAGCGATCGCCACCATGCTGGATGATGTACACCAGATCTTCGGGCGACAGCCGCAGATTCAGCGTATGCAGCACGCCACCGGCCAGCGGCACACCGAAATAGGCTTCCAGATGCGGCGCATGATTCCACATCAGGCTCGCCACCCGATCGCCAGACCGCAGGCCGGCCCGCTGCAGACCGCCGGCCAAGGCACGCGCGCGCCGCGCCACCGCCTCATAGTTCGATCGATGCAGACTGCGATCCGGAGCCCTGGAGACGATCGCCCTATCCGGAAACAGGCGTTCGCTCCGCTCCAGCAGCAAATCCAGGGTCAACCCGTCGGTCATCATGGTGCTCTGCATGGTGTTTCCTCCAACATGGTTTCTTTTTCTTCACCATAACGGCGTCCTGATTTTGGGCGCAGGGAAAGTCCCTCCCGACGATCATGGTGAGCAGTGAGGAGAAAAGCAAAAGCCGGCGGTCCAATCATGCGTCGCAGAACCTCGGGCTCCGGGCCTCTCCCCGTTTCCTCCCGCAAGCCCTGTTTTTTTGGGTAAAACCGCTGCAGCAATTCCGCAGGGAACCCGACACGAGCCCTGTGGGTTTGACAGACGTGGTGACCACCGCTTGCGAGCTGCTACGGCTTCTGTCGGCGGAGGGACGCATCCACCAGCATCTGCCCGGGGAAATCGGCCTGCAGCTTGGGGCTTCCGCGGCGATCACGCGCGCACCGCCGGCTGCACCCTGCCGCGTCATTGTTTCGACCCGCCAATGCGGATGAAGACGATTTGGCATAGGGCATGCGCACTTACAACCCCGGGCTCGCGCTTGAGCGCAGCCGCTCAAAACCCGCCGCAAGGTCGGCGATGAGATCCATGGGCGCCTCGAGGCCGGCATGGATGCGCAGCCAGGGCCCCGCTGCGGTCCAGGCCATGGCTGTGCGGCTGTGCTCCGGATGCACCGGCAACAACAGGCTCTCGTACCCGCCCCAACTGTAGCCCAAGCCGAACAACTGCAGGCCATCGACAAACGCCGCCAGCGCCTCCGGGGCGCAGGGGAACAGTTCAATCGCAAACAAACCGCTGGCGCCGCGGAAATCGCGTTGCCACAGCGCATGATCCGGATCGGCGGGCCAGGCCGGATAACGCACCCGACGCACCTCGGAGCGGGCAACGAGCCAGTCGATGAGCGTCAGGGCATTGGCCTGATGGCGGGCGAGCCGCACGTCCAGGGTGCGCAAGCCGCGCAAGCCCAGTGCACATTCCTCGCTGCCTGCACAATGACCCAGGGCCACCGCGGTCTGCTTGATGACCGGATGATGCGCCGCCGTGGTGTTGATGACGCCCAGCATGGCATCGGCATGCCCAACCACATATTTGGTGGCGGCATGAATGCTGATGTCCACGCCATGCGTGAAGGCCTTGAAGTACAAAGGGGTGGCCCAGGTGTTGTCGAGCGCCACCGGAATCCCCCGTGCCTGCGCCGCGCGGGTGATGGCGGGTATGTCCTGCACTTCAAAGCTCAGCGAACCAGGAGATTCGGTGAAGA
This sequence comes from Candidatus Macondimonas sp., assembly GCA_049664005.1. Taxonomy (GTDB): domain Bacteria; phylum Pseudomonadota; class Gammaproteobacteria; order UBA5335; family UBA5335; genus Macondimonas. The sequence goes on along the minus strand of JBATEM010000026.1, from coordinate 1,446 downwards.
TCAGCCGGGTATTGGGACGGATCAATTCGGCGATGCCCTCCCCCATCGCCGGCGGGTAATAGGTGGTCTCGATCCCCCTGCGCGCCAGGAAGCCATCGCAAAATATGCGGGTAGGGCCATAGACGGTGTCGACCATGAGCAGGTGATCACCGGGGGTGAGGAAGGCCAGCAACACGGTGGTAATACCGGCCAGACCGGAACCCACCGCGATCGCCCGATCCGCCCCTTCCAGGGCCGCCATCGCCTCTTCCAGGGCGAAGGTGGTCGGGGTACCGAAACGGCCGTAATAGGTGCCTTCGAACGGGCGGCGCGAGGCGGCTTCCAGGGCGGCCAGGCTGGGAAAGAGCACCGTGGAGGCGCGATAGACGGGCGGGTTGACCACGCCATCGAAGCGTTCGGGGTCCCGCCCCAGTTGCGTCAAAGCCGTTTGATCGTCCATGCCGGGTCCTCCGCGCACATTGCGAGGGACATCACGATCCCTCGCTCACCTGCCGCTGCATTTTTTGCACCCCACGGCGGCCGATCAGGACCAGCAATACCGGCGCGCCGGCCAAGAGATGCCAGTAACAGGTGGCAAAGCGCCACAGCAAGATGGCGGTGGCCAACTGGGGCGCGGCCACATAGGGCGCCAAGAGGGCAGTCGATCCCAGCTCTGCCACGCCGGCGCCGCCGGGCATCATGCCCACCTGTCCGGCGCTGAGCGCCACCATCTGCACCAGGAACACCGTGGCCCAGGCCATCGGCACATTCAGTCCCCACAAAATGAAATACAGCACGCTGTAGCGGGTGATCCACTGCAGGGCGCAAACCCCATAGATCGCCAACAGGCGCGGGATCGGGATCGCCAGCACTTCGTGGATGCGGCGGTGGAATTGCAGTGCGAAGCGGCCGATGCGGCGACGCGCGCGGGGGGTGATCCCCGCCTTGCCCCCGACGGCATTGCTCCAGAGCAGAATGCGGCGAAAGCGCATCATCGCAGCCACCACCATCAACACCAGCAGCAACAGCAGACCTGCCGTCACAGCGGCTCCTGCTTCCAGGCCCGGCGGCCACAACGGGCACCACCACACCACCACCGGAATCAACAGGATGAAGAAGGTAAGGTCAACAAGCTGATCCATGGTGTAGATCGCCGCGCCATCGGCACTGCGCAGGCCGTGGCGGCCCAGCAGCGTGGCGTAGGCAACCGGCCCCGCCAATCCCATGGGCGTGGCATTCACCACGCATTCGGTTGCCATGACGGTGGCCAGGGCCTCGCGCTGACCCAGACGCGTGTGACCCCGCGCCATCAAGCGCAGTCGCAGCGCGCTGAAATTCAAGGCGATCGCCGCGAGCAGCGGCCCCAGCACGAACAGCGGCCAGGGCACCTGACCCAGCAGACTCAGGCCCGCGCCACCACCATGCCAGAGCGGCACCGCCAGCCCGGCCAGCAAGGCCAGCCCCAGC
>JBATEM010000025.1:0-1983 GCA_049664005.1 Candidatus Macondimonas sp. | reverse complement strand
CCCATCTGCCGCCCGCTCCAGGGCCTGCCAATCCCCCGGCGCACCCTGCCTGGCGATTGCTTCGAGGTGGGACAGGGCGCCCGCCAGATTGACCGCGGTAGGGCGGGACGCTGCCAGCAAGCGGACTGCGGCAGCGATCCCGGCTTGCCATCTGGAGGCATCCGTGCCTGCCAGCGCCCGGGCGGCCATCACCAGCCCATAGGCACCCGCCAGACCGATCGCCGGGGCGCCGCGCACTGCCATGTCATGGATGGCGCGAGCGGTTTCCGTTGCATCGGTCGCGATCAGCCAGTGCTCCTCGGCCGGTAACAAGCGCTGGTCGAGCACATGCAACACCGCCCCGTCCCAGCGCAGCGCGCGCACCTGATCATTCGCATCCATCGCCTCACCCCGCTTGTCGGACCGCTCCCATGGGAGCGGCACTCTAGCACAGCCCGGCAAGTCTCCCGATGACTGCGGTCGCACGCAGGCCGATGCTACACTTCAGCCCAATTCCCACCCCGCGAGAACCATCCGTGGAAGCCGTCGACACCCTGCTGCATGCTGCGTGGATCATCCCCGTTGAACCGGAGGGTGCGATCTGGCCGGATCACAGCCTGGCCATTCGAGATGGACGCATCGTGGCAGTGCTGCCGCGCCATGAGGCGCAAGCGCGATTCATGGCAGCCGCCGAGGTCCATCTGCCCCGGCAGGCCTTGATCCCCGGTCTCGTCAATGCCCACACCCACAGCGCCATGAACCTGTTGCGGGGCTTGGCGGATGACCTGCCCCTGATGACCTGGCTGGGCGAGCACATCTGGCCCACCGAGCAGCGCTGGGTGGACGCGAGCTTCGTCGAGGCCGGCAGCCGGCTGGCAGTGGCCGAGATGATCAAGGGCGGCACCACCTGCTTCAACGACATGTATTTCTTTCCGGAGCAGACCGCGCGCGTCGCCGCCGAGTGTGGGATACGCGCCTGTATCGGCATGATCGTGCTGGATTTTCCGACCCGATATGCCCAGAACGCGGAGGACTACCTGCACAAGGGGCTGGCCCTGCACGACGCCTGGCGCGATCATCCCATGATCCACACCGCGTTCGCGCCCCATGCCCCCTACACCGTGTCCGACGCGCCGCTGCGCCGACTCAAGGTGCTGGCCGACGAGCTCGACGTCCCCATCCACATGCATGTACACGAGACCGCCGCCGAGGTGGCCGAGGCGATCACCCGCGATGGCTGCCGTCCACTGGCGCGCCTGCAGGCCCTGGAGCTGTTGGGACCCAATTTCATGGCCGTCCACATGACCCAGTTGGTGGACACGGAAATCGCCCTGCTGGCCTGCACCGGTAGCCATGTCATCCACTGCCCCGAATCCAACCTCAAGCTGGCCAGCGGCTTTTGTCCGGTGGCGCGCCTGCTGGCGGCGGGGGTGAACGTCGCCCTGGGCACGGATGGGGCGGCCAGCAACAATGACCTGGACCTTTTGTCCGAGATGCGCATTGCCGCCCTGCTGGCCAAGGGCGTCAGCGGAGATGCCGCCGCCGTGCCGGCTTTTCAGGCCTTGCAGATGGCCACCCTGAACGGCGCCCGGGCGCTGGGGATCGGCGACCAGATCGGCAGCCTGCGGCCGGGCAAATGGGCCGATGTGGTGGCCGTGGATCTGGGCGGCCTGGACCGTCAACCGCTGTATCACCCCCTTTCCCAGCTTGTTTACACGGCCCACCGCGATCATGTCACCGATGTCTGGGTGGCCGGTCGGCCGCTGCTGCGAGCCGGCGTCCTGACCCATCTGGATGAAGCCGCGCTCATCCAGAGCGCCCGGGAGTGGGGCGTCCGCATCGCCACCACCCCGCAGGAGAGTTCCCATGACTGAAATGGCCGACAATGTCGATCCGCAGGAAATCCGCAAATTCGCCGCCCTCGCCAGCCGCTGGTGGGATCCGCGCAGCGAATTCAAGCCGCTGCACGACATCAACCCATTGCGCCTCAACTACATCGACCAG
>JBATEM010000024.1:0-2112 GCA_049664005.1 Candidatus Macondimonas sp. | reverse complement strand
TACCGGCAACGGCGCAAGGAATTGGCAACCTACGAATGCGGGGAGGGGGCGGTCGAAATCCTGATGCTGCTGACGCGTCCTGATCTTGCCGCTGATCTGAACTTTGCGGATAACCGTGGGCTCTTGGAGGGTTGCCAGGACAAACCGGGGTGGGTGGGTTCGGATACCAGCATTTTGGCCCCTTTATTGCTTGACCAGGCGGCCCTGATGGCGCAGCAGGCCGCGCGGGAGCGGGCAGCGGCTCAAGAGTTGACGGAGCTGCGCCGTCGACTAAAGGCCTTGAAAGAAATCGAGCGCTCCCTGCAGCGCTGATTTCAGGCTTGCGTCCGCGTCATCTGTATGACTTGAAATACCCTGAGGACTTGCCGATCTCCATGTCCCATCCTGCCCGCATCCTGCTTGTTGACGACGACCTGAGTCTGCTACGCCTGCTTTCCCTGCGTCTTGAGGCAGGGGGATTTGAGGTGCTTCCTGTTGATAGTGGGGATATTGCACTTGCGCGCCTGCCGGGTTTTCGCCCCGATCTGTTGATTACCGATTTGCGGATGGATGGCATGGACGGGCTGGCGCTGTTTGAGCAGGTCCACCGCCGTCACCCTTTTTTGCCCGTCATCATCCTTACCGCGCATGGCACCATTCCGGACGCGGTGCAGGCAACCAAACGCGGTGTTTTCAGCTTTCTGACCAAGCCTTTCGAGAGCCGGGAATTGCTGGATCAGATTCGTCAAGCCTTGGATCAATCACAGATGAATGCAGCCGTGTCGGGTTCCGGCGACGATCAGCAATGGCGCGCTGGAATCATCACCCGCAACGCGGCCATGGAGGATTTGCTGGCTCGGGCCTATCGCGTTGCCAGCGGGGATGCCAGCGTCTTCATCGAAGGCGAAAGCGGCACCGGCAAGGAATTGCTGGCCAAGGCCATTCATCGGGCCAGTCCACGCGCAGCGGGACCGTTCATCGCGGTGAATTGCGGCGCCATCCCGGAAAACCTGCTGGAATCGGAACTGTTCGGTCACCGCCGGGGCGCTTTCACCGGGGCGGTGCAGGATCACCAGGGCTTGTTCGTCTCCGCAAACGAGGGGACGCTGTTCCTGGATGAAATCGGAGACATGCCGCTGCCGCTGCAGGTCAAGCTGTTGCGTGTCCTGCAGGAACGCGAGGTGCGGCCGGTCGGGGCGCCGCGGGTAATCCCGGTCAATGTTCGCATCGTGTCGGCGACCCATCGCACGCTGGAAGCAGAGATGAAGGCGGGCCGTTTTCGCGAGGATCTCTATTACCGCCTCAATGTCGTGACGCTGTCCCTGCCGCCCTTGAACCAGCGCCGCGACGACATTCCGCTGCTGGCCGAATACTTCCGGGACCTGCTCGCACAGCGCTACCAGAAGCCGATCAACGGGTTTTCCCGTGAGGCGATGGAGGCCTTGATGTCAGCGGACTGGACCGGCAATGTGCGTCAGCTCTACAACGTGGTGGAGCAGGCCGTGGCGCTGAGTCCAGGACCGCAGATCCAGGCCGCCCTGCTGCAGGACGCCATCAAGGATCGGATCGATGACATCGTTCCCTTTGCCGACGCGCGGCGCCAGTTCGAGCTCGACTATCTGGTCGGTTTGCTGCAAATGACGCGCGGCAACGTGACCCAGGCGGCGCGTCTGGCGGGTCGCAATCGGACCGAATTCTATAAGTTGATGCACCGGCATGCATTGGATCCGGCGCAATTCAAGGATTGACGGCCTGTCTTCATTATGAGACGGCTCGTTTTCCATAGAAATCAGTGAGTTTCATTATTTGCCCCGTCATTCATGTCGCCGTTTGGCGACACATGCCCTATGGCTGTATCGCTGTTTTCGCTCTATGTGAATCTTATTTTTCCCTAACTTGTTGAACAGCAAAGACCGTGAGAAGGTGGCTTGAAAATTGATGTATCAAGCTGGATGACGGACTGGATCCAAATCGGTCCGTCGTCGTGGTTCACCGCTTGGGGCGCCGAAAAGTGCCTGCAGCGGATGTTCAGACTCCCCCCTTTTTAGCCCCCGCACGCGGGGGTTTTTTTTGGTGCGCATCCGCAGCGTTTTGGCCAAGCTTTAATCAGACGATGGTCGCCATGACATTGAC
>JBATEM010000023.1:0-3127 GCA_049664005.1 Candidatus Macondimonas sp. | reverse complement strand
CGCCGCACCAGACCCAGATCATCCGCAAGCTGCGCCGCGCGCGCATACGCCTGGGCAGCACCTGCCGGATCGCGTGCGCGCAGCGCCTGCTCCCCCACCAGGGCCCAGTAAGTGGGACTCTGCTCAGCCAGATCAGACACCGGCACGGGTGCAGGCACGGGCGCGGGAGGGCGATACGTCTTGAAGGCGCAAGCCGAAAGCAGGGGTAACAGGGCAATCCCCAGATAGCGGGGCCAGCGTGAAGATCTCACAAAAAATGCCGCCTCATGCCCATGGTTTGAAAAAAAGCGATCCAATATAGCGCGGGGCACCGGCGCTTGGCCACTTGCCCCGTCCTTGTCTTCTGCTTCCCGTTTGACGCAGAATCGCAGCTCTCGTTCGCCTAGCTCCCCGGCAATGCCCCTCTTCAGCGCTGGACTCAACCACACCACGGCCCCTGTGCCGGTGCGTGAACGTATCGCCTACGCAGCCGATGACCTGCCACGGGCGCTGGCTGATCTGCGTCGGCACACCCGCGTTGAAGAAGCTGTCCTGCTGTCCACCTGCAACCGCACCGAATTCTACTTCCAGGCCCCGGACGATACGGGTGTGCTCGACTGGCTGAGCCGGGATCGGCGCATGCCGCGCCACGAACTGGCACCCTGCTTGTACCAATTTCGCGAGGAAGGCGCCGTGCGCCATCTGCTGCGCGTGGCGGCGGGATTGGACTCGATGGTCGTGGGTGAGGCCCAGATCCTCGGCCAACTCAAGCAGGCCTACGCGACTGCGCGGGAAAATGGCCACGTCGGGCACGGCTTGAATCAACTGTTCGCCTGCGGTTTCGCCACCGCCAAGCGGGTACGTACCGATACCCGCATCGGTGCCCAGCCGGTTTCCGTGGCATCCATCGCAGTCGACCTCTCGCGGCGCATTTTCAGCAATTTTGCCGAACACACGGCGCTGTTGGTGGGCGCCGGCCAGATGATCGCCCTCTGCGCCCGCCATCTGCATACGCAAGGCATGGGCCGCATCATCATCGCCAACCGCAGCCCCACGCGCGCCCTGTCCATCGCCCAGGGCGTGCAAGGCTTCGGCATCGACCTGACCGATCTGGACGCTCATCTCGGCGAAGCGGACATCCTGATCGCCTGCACCGCCAGCCCGGAACCCCTGATTCACCTGCCGGCAGTCCGCGCCGCCCTGCGCCGGCGCAAGCACCGTCCCATGCTGATGGTGGATCTGGGCCTGCCACGCGACATCGACCCCGCCATCAGCCAGCTCGATGATGTCTTTTTGTATACGCTGGACGATCTGACTGCGGAGAGCCAGACCAACCGCCAGGCGCGCTCGACGCAGGCCGCGCTGGCGGAGGAAATCGTCGAGGAGGAAACGGCGCGGTTCACACGCTGGTTGCGTGATCATGACCGCCGCCGTCTGTTGCAGCAATTGCGCGAGCGCGGCGAACAGACCCGCCTCATCGCGCTGGCGCAGGCCCATGAACGCCTTGAGCGCGGCGAGGCCCCCGAACGGGTGCTGGAGGATTTTTCCCGCGTGCTCACCAATCGCCTGCTGCACACACCGACCCACCGGCTGCGGGAAGCCATCCATCAGTCCCAGCAGGACCTGATCGACGATGCCCGGCGCCTGTTCGATCTGGATGAACCGGAACCATGAACATCACCCCCGGCCTTGCCGCCGAACTGGAGCGTCTGCGCGACCGTCACCGGGAAGTCGCCGCGCTGCTGGCCGAACCCGCGGTGCTGGCCAACGCCGCCCAGTTCCGCGCCCTGAGCCGGGAATATGCCCGGCTGGAGGATCTGGTGGCGACCTTTTATGCCTGCGAGGCCGCCGAACAGCGCCTTGCCGAAGCCGATGAGCTGCGCCAGGACCCGGAACCGGCCCTGCGCGCCCTGGCCATGGAAGAAGCGCAGGCCGCACAGGCCGAACTCGCCGAACTCAAGCAGCAACTCCAGCGCCTGCTGCTGCCGCCCGACCCCTTCGATGCCAGCAACGTGTTCCTGGAAATCCGTGCCGGCACCGGCGGCGACGAAGCCGCCCTGTTCGCCGGCGATCTGTTCCGCATGTACAGCCGCTATGCCGAGCGGCGCGGCTGGCAGGTGGAGATCATCAGTCAGAGCGAGGGGGAGCACGGTGGCTTCAAGGAAATCATCAGCCGGCTCATTGGCGAGGGCGTCTACTCGCGCCTGAAATTCGAATCGGGCGCCCACCGCGTGCAGCGCATCCCGGCTACCGAATCCCAGGGCCGCATCCACACCTCGGCCTGCACCGTGGCCGTCTTGCCCGAGGTGGAAGCCGTCGCGGACTTGGACATCAATCCAGCCGATTTGCGCATCGATACCTTCCGCGCCTCCGGGGCGGGCGGTCAGCATGTGAACAAGACCGACTCGGCCGTGCGCTTCACCCACCTGCCCAGCGGCATCGTGGTGGAATGCCAGGACGAGCGCTCCCAGCACAAGAACCGCGCCAAGGCCCTGTCCCTGCTCAAGGCGCGCCTGCTCGCCCAAGCGCGTGAAACGCAACATCAACAGACCGCCGAGCAACGCCGCGCGCTGGTTGGCAGCGGCGACCGCTCCGAACGCATCCGGACCTATAATTATCCCCAAGGCCGGCTCACCGACCACCGCATCAACCTCACCCTCTACCGGCTCGAAGCCATTCTGGACGGCAACCTGGACGAAGTGCTCGATGCCCTGCAAGACGCCCACCAGTCCGAACAACTCGCCGCCCTGGGCGCCTGACCCTCCCTGCGTGGGACAGGCGCTGCGCGCCCTGCGCGCCCGGCTGAGGGAAAATCCCGACAGCGCGGACCCCGCCGCGCAGGAGGCCGAGTGGCTGCTGGCCCATGTGCTGGGCTGGCCGCGCAGCCGACTGTGGTCCCATGCCGAGACGCCCTTGTCGATGGCGCAATGGGATCAACTGGCCGCACTGGCTAGCCGCCGGCTCGCCGGCGAGCCTTTGGCCTACCTCACGGGACAAACGGCCTTCCATGCCCTCACCTTGGCGGTGGGTCCGGCCACCCTGATTCCCCGTCCGGAAACCGAGTTGCTGGTGGAGACGGCGCTCGCCCTGGCGCTTCCGGCTGCGGCTCGGGTGGCAGATTTGGGGACCGGCAGCGGCGCCATCGCGC
>JBATEM010000022.1:0-7907 GCA_049664005.1 Candidatus Macondimonas sp. | reverse complement strand
GGCGGTGAGCGTGCGCGCGGTGCGGGTGCAGGCACCGGGCGATGGCAGTGATTACGGCAGCTTGCTGGCCTGCGCCCTGGAGCGCATGGATGGCGAGGGCGTTGCCGCTCAGCCGGGATCCTGGCCGATCGCGCCACGCCCGACGACATGACGGCCGTCTCCGCGGCAGATCGGGCGCGACTGGATGCTTTCCTGGCCCGCCTGTGGAGCGAGCGGGGCATTTCTCCCCATACCCGGGAGGCTTACCGACGCGATCTGACGGTGCTGTCGGCCTGGCTCGCGGTGCGGGGACTGGACCTGGCCTCGGCGGGGCCGGCCGAATTGCAGGACTGCTTGGCTGAACGCCTGGGGCTTGGTATCAGCGCCCGCTCCGTGGCGCGGCAGATTTCGGCCTGGCGGCAGTTCTATGCCGATTGGTGTCGGGAAAGCGGGCGCATCAATCCCACCGAGGATCTTCAGCCGCCGCGGCTGCCACGCAGCCTGCCTCGGGTCTTGAGCGAGCTGGATGTGGATGCCCTGCTGCAGGCACCAGCCCTGGACACGCCGCTCGGCTTGCGGGACCGGGCCATGCTGGAACTGTTCTATGCCACCGGGATGCGGGTGTCCGAGCTGGTGGGGCTGGAACTGGGGCAGATGGATCTGCGGGTGGGTTGGGTGCGCGTGTACGGCAAGGGACGCAAGGAGCGGTTGGTCCCCATCGGGGAGGAAGCCCTGCATTGGCTGGCGCGCTATCTGCGCGAGGCCCGTCCCGAGCTGCTCGCCGGCCGGCGTTGCGATGCGCTGTTTCCGGGCCGGGATGGCGCCCCGCTCACGCGCCAGGCCTGCTGGTATCGACTGCGGGCGCTCGGGCGGGTCGCGGGCATTCGCGGGGCGTTTTCACCCCATGCGCTGCGTCATGCCTTCGCCACCCATCTGCTCAATCATGGCGCCGATCTGCGCATGGTGCAGATGCTGCTGGGGCATAGCGACCTGTCCACCACCGAGATCTATACCCATGTGGCGCAGGCGCGCCTCAAGACCCTGCATGCGGCCCATCATCCACGCGGTTGATCGCGTCAGCGTTCCAGCAGCGCGCGCTTGCCGGGCTTGCCGTCCCATTCCTCCGCATCTGCGGGCGCGTCCTTCTTTTCGGTGATCACAGGCCAGTCTTTGGCCAGATCGGCATTGATGACCAGGAAGGGCGCCTGTTCGGCGCTGAGGTCGTCTTCCGAAAAAATCGCCTGGGCGGGGCATTCCGGCTCGCACAGGGTGCAGTCGATGCACTCCTCGGGATCGATCACCAGCATGTTGGGGCCTTCGTGGAAGCAGTCCACCGGGCACACCTCCACGCAATCGGTGTATTTGCACTTGATGCAGTTTTCAGTGACGACGTAGGTCATGTGCTCTCTCTCAAAGTGTCATGCGGCCGCGCGCAAGGTCGTCGGAGGCGAAATTCTAGCGGTTTGGCCCGAAGCTGGCGAGCATGGAAATCAGCCTGGAATCAGCGGGACCCGCGCCGCACATCCAGATCCAGTGTGGGATAGACCCCGAGGCGGCGGTCCCTGAAATAGTCTTCAAGGGTGAGCAGCACGGTGTGGAACGCCAGATCGTGCCAGGGAATCTCGGCTTCGGTAAACAGCGCGGTCTCCAGGGACTCGACGCCGGGCGAAAAATCCAGATCCAGCAGCCGGGCGCGGAAGAACACATAGATCTGGTTGATGTGGGGCAGGTCGAAGAGCCGATAAAACGATTCGATTTCCACCCGTGCATTGGCCTCTTCCAGGGTTTCCCGCATGGCGCCCTGGCGGGTGGTTTCACCGTTTTCCAGGAAGCCGGCGGGCAGCGTCCAGTGGCCGCGCCGGGGATGGATCGCGCGCCGGCACAGCAGCACCTGATCCTCCCATGTGGGAATGCAGCCGACAATCATGCGCGGATTGTCGTAGTGGACCAGATCGCAGGTCTCGCAGACAAAGCGGGCCAGATGATCCCCATCGGGAATCTTGCGGACGACGGGTTGGGCGCAATGAGGACAGAATTTCATGGTGGACGGCTTGCTGGGGCGGGCGAAATTGCGCGACGAATCGTATTAATGGTCCCACTGCAGTCCAGCGCTGTCCATCCCGGAGGGCGTGCCTCTGATAAAATCGGGCCATCATGTCGATTGCCCGCCTGCCCGATGCCTTGATCAACCAGATTGCCGCCGGCGAGGTGGTGGCGCGACCGGCCTCGGTGGTCAAGGAGCTGGTGGAGAACAGTCTGGATGCGGGCGCGCGCAGGATCCAGATCGAGGTGGAGCGGGGCGGAATTGGCCTGATCCGGGTGACGGACGATGGGGCGGGCATCGCGCCCCAGGAGCTCCTGTTGGCCCTGGAGCGCCATGCCACCAGCAAGATCCGCAGTCTCGCGGATCTGGAACGGATCGCGACCCTGGGATTTCGCGGCGAGGCACTGCCCAGCATCGCAGCGGTGTCCCGTTTCAGCCTGACCTCGCGCACGGCCGACAGCCCCCATGCCTGGCGCGTGGAGGTGCAGGACGGCCGCCTGTCCGAACCTCTGCCCGCGCCCCATCCGTTTGGTACCCAAGTCAGTGTGCGGGAGCTGTTCCACAATACCCCGGCGCGGCGCAAGTTCCTGCGCAGCGAACGCACCGAATTCGACCATCTGGCGCGGGTGGTGCTTCAGCTCGCCCTCGCCGAGCCCCAGGTCGGGCTGACGCTGACTCACAATGGCCGCACCCTCTGGCAACTGCCGCCGGCCGATGAGCAGCGGGTAGTGGAGTCTCGCCTGGCCATTTTGTTGGGCGCGGATTTTCTGCGTCACGCGCTGCATCTTCAGCACGCGGGTGCGGCTTCGGCGCTGATTGGCTGGATAGCCGTGCCGGCCTTCTCCCGTGCCCAGCCCGATGTCCAACACCTGTACATCAACGGGCGCTGGGTGCGTGACAAGGGGCTCGCCCATGCCGTGCGCCAGGCCTATCGCGATGTGCTGCACCACCAGCGCCACCCCGCCTATGTCCTGCGCCTGAACCTGGATCCGGAGTCGGTGGATGTGAACGTGCATCCGGCCAAGCACGAGATTCGGCTGCGCGATGCCCGGCAGGTGCATGACTTCGTGGGCCGCACCCTGGAAGAGGCACTGGCCGCAGTGCGTCCGGGTCCTGATGCGGGGCACGGGATCAGCCGCATGCCGGGATTGGTGCCGGGCGCCGATCCGGTTCCGGAACAGGACCATCTGGCACTGCGCGTTGCAGAGCCGGCGCCAGCCTATGCCTTTCCTGGGCCGGCAAGCAGCGCGCCCGCGATGCGCAACGCGGCATTTCCCGCTACATCAGCACGGATCGCAGCAGACCCCGTCGCGACCGCCGAAGTCGATATGCAAGCCTTGGGTTTCGCGCTGGGGCAGTTGCACGGCATTTATCTTCTGGCCCAGAACGCCGCCGGCCTCGTGGTGGTGGATATTCATGCCGCCCATGAGCGCATTCTGTACGAGCGCCTGAAAACCCTGAGCGCGACGGGATCTGTTCCCTGCCAGGCCTTGCTGGTGCCGGTGGAAATTTCCCTGAGTCCGGCGCAGGCGGATTGGGTGGAGCGCTGGGCGCCCCGCTGGATGGATTGGGGTCTGGAAGTGGATCGCACCGGACCGGCCACAGCAAGCTTGCGGGCCTTGCCGGCGGACGTGCCGGCGCGCGACCCCGTCGGCCTGTTTCGCGACCTGCTGGCCGATCTCATGGCGGATGGTGCGAGCGCCCGAATTGAGGATCAGCACCAAGCCCTGATGGCTTCGCTGGCCTGTCATGGCGCGGTGCGGGCCGGACGCGCCCTGACCTTGCCGGAGCTCAATGCCCTGCTGCGCGACATGGAGCGCACCGAGCGCTCGGGCCAGTGCAACCATGGCCGTCCCACCTGGGTGCAACTGGATCGGGCGGCGCTGGATCGATTGTTTCTGCGCGGGCGCTGAGGATGGACCACGCACGCCAGATCCCGGTGCTGGCCTTGCTGGGGCCGACCGCTGTGGGCAAGACCGACCTTGCCCTGGCGTTGGCCGAGCGCTGGCCGGTGGATGTGATCAACATGGATTCGGCCCAGGTCTATCGGGGCATGGACATCGGCACCGCCAAGCCCGACGCGGCCGCGCGCGCGCGGGTACCGCATCATCTGTTCGATCAGGTGGATCCCGCTGAACCCTATTCGGCCGGTCGCTTCGTGACGGATGCTCGGGCGGCGATCCAGACGATCCAGCGGGCCGGGCGCGTTCCCTTGCTGGTGGGCGGGACCGTGCTGTATTACCGGGCGCTGCGCGATGGGCTGGCGCACCTGCCGGCTGCGGACCCGATCGTGCGCGCCGAGCTGACTGTGCGCGCCGCTCAAGTCGGTTGGCCCGCCTTGCACGCCGAGCTGGCCGATGTCGATCCGGCAGCGGGCGCGCGCATCCATCCCCATGATGCCCAGCGTATCCAGCGCGCCCTGGAGGTTTTGCGACTCACCGGCGCCCCGCTCAGCAGCCACTGGGCGCGCGCGGTCCACTCGGGGCTCGCGCTCCATACGCTGGCGCTGATGCCAGGGGATCGGGCTTGGCTGCACCAGCGCATCGCCCAGCGGCTGGAGGCCATGTTCGCCGCCGGCTTCGTGGCGGAAGTCGCGCGATTGCAGGCGCGGGGCGATCTGCATGCCGACCTTCCAGCCTTGCGTGCCGTGGGCTATCGGCAGGTCTGGGCCTGTCTGCAAGGGCGGCTGGATGAGGCGCTCCTGTTCCAGTCGGCGTTGCAGGCCACCCGCCAGTTTGCCAAGCGCCAGTTGACGGCGCTGCGCCCGCTGCCCGGCGTCATGGCTTTACCGGCGGAGGATCGGGCAGCGCGGGCGCAGGCGGTCGATTATTTCGCGGCTGTTCTGGATCAATCGGATAAGCGTGGATGAGCGCAATCATGCTATGCTTTTCCGGAGCCCTGAAAGGGTGCGGAAATGTCGGATTTGGATAATCATTTTTTCAACATGCGGTACCGCCCGACCTCAAAGGCAGGCGACCATAATAACAATGCTGGAGTGAAGTCATGGCGAAAGGACAGTCTTTGCAGGAGCCTTTCCTCAATGCCCTGCGCAAAGAGCGCATTCCCGTCTCGATCTATCTGGTCAATGGGATCAAGCTGCAGGGCCATATCGATTCGTTTGATCAATTCGTGGTCCTGCTGAAAAACACCGTCAGCCAGATGGTCTACAAGCACGCCATTTCGACCATCGTGCCATCCCGGAACGTCAAGCTGAGCGATCCGGACGCCCCGGAAGTGGTCGACCCCAATGACGGGAATTTCTAACCCTGACTGATTGTTCCTGAAAGGGGCGTCCATGTTCGAACGCCCCGTAATCGATCCCCGCTGCGTGCTGGTGAGCCTGGACATTGGCGCGCGCGATGCCGCCTCCCATGCCGAATTCGAGGAGCTGGCCCGCTCGGCCGGCGCCGAGGTGGTCGCGCGCGTGGGGGGGCATCGCGCCAGCCCGGAGCCGAAATACTTCGTCGGTACAGGCAAGGCCGAGGAAATCCGGGCCGTGGTACAGGAGGCGGGTGCCGGCCTGGTGCTGGTCAATCACCCCTTGTCGCCCAGCCAGGAGCGCAATCTGGAGGCGCTGATCCAGTGTCGGGTGCTGGACCGGACCGGCCTCATCCTCGATATTTTTGCCCAGCGCGCCCGTTCCTTCGAGGGCAAGTTGCAGGTGGAGCTGGCCCAGTTGCGCCATTTGGCGACTCGCCTGGTGCGGGGCTGGTCCCATCTGGAGCGCCAGAAAGGCGGTATTGGCCTGCGCGGCCCGGGTGAAACCCAGCTCGAAAGCGATCGCCGCCTCCTGCGCGCCCGAGTCGATCAATTGGAGCGGCGCCTGGTCCGGGTGGGTCGGCAGCGTGCCCAGGGGCGCGCCCTGCGTCAGCGCAGCGCGGTGCCGACGGTGGCCCTGGTGGGTTATACCAACGCCGGCAAGTCGACCCTGTTCAATGCCCTGGCCGGGGCGACCGCCTATGCCGCCGACCAGCTTTTCGCGACCCTGGATCCCACTGCGCGCCAACTGGATCTGGGTACCCTGCGCGTGGTGCTGGTCGATACGGTGGGCTTCGTGCGCGATCTGCCACACGAGCTGGTGGCCGCATTCCGTGCCACGCTGGAGGAAACCCGTCAGGCGGACCTGCTGTTGCAGGTGGTCGATGCCAGTGATCCGGAGGCGGATCTGCAACAGGCCGCGGTTGCCGAAGTCCTTGCGCAAATCGAGGCGGATGAGATTCCGCGCTTGATGGTCTTCAACAAGATCGATCTGGTTGATTGGCCCGCCGAGATCCGCCGCGATGGGATGGGCGATCCCGTGGCGGTGCATCTTTCAGCACATACCGGCGCGGGCCTGGAAGAACTGCGATCCGCTATTCAGCAGTATTTCCAGGGGCGCAGCGCATGTCAGTGGCTGCATCTGGCGCATGCCGAAGGTGGGATTCGGGCACGCCTGTATGCGGCGGGCGCGGTACGCGCCGAACGCATCGAGGACGATGGCTGGTGGCTGCAAGTGGAAGGTCCACCCGATCGTCTGGCGGAGATGATACGCAAGCCTGTCGACGGTGGGCCTGCGGTTGCCCCTGCGACAGGTCATCCCTAGAATGCCTCGGGCATGCACATCGGAAGCCAACGGCTTTCCATATCTACGGCGGGAGACGGTTTTTCATGGCGTGGAATGAACCGGGTGGACACGACCCCTGGGGGGGGCAGAATCGCAAGCCGGGCGGCCCTCCCGACCTCGATGAGGTTTTGCGTAAATTGCGCCAGCGCCTGCCGAGTTGGAGAGGGGGCGGCGGCGGTAACAGCGCTGCAGGTCTCGGTCTGGCCGTGGCGGGCGTGCTGGTGTTGTGGCTGCTGTCCGGGCTTTACATCATCGATCCCGCCGAGCGCGGCGTGGTGCTGCGTTTTGGCCAGTTCCAGCGCATCACCCTTGAAGGACCGCGCTGGCATTTTCCCTACCCCATTGAGCGGGTTGAGAAAATCAACGTCGACAGCATCCGCACCAGCACCCACAAAGGGCTGATGCTCACGCGCGACGAAAATATCGTGAACGTGGAAGTGGCGGTCCAGTACCGCGTCGCCGATGCCCAGCACTTCCTGTTCAATGTGCGTGAGCCCGAGGGAACCCTGCGTGATGCCACCATCAGCGCGGTGCGCGAGGTGATCGGCACCAGCGCCATGGATTTCGTGCTGGGCGAAGGCCGCAGCGAAGTGGCCGCGCGCACCCAGGATCTGTTGCAAAAGACGCTGGACAGCTATGGCACGGGGCTGGCGGTGACTTCAGTCAACCTGCAGGACGCTCAGCCGCCCGAACAGGTTCAATCCGCTTTCGAGGACGCCATCAAGGCCCGGGAAGACAAGCAGCGCATCATCAACGAAGCCTATGCTTACGCCAACGCCATCCTGCCCCGGGCTCGTGGTGCTTCAGCGCGCCAACTTGAAGAAGCGCAGGCCTATCGCGAACGGCGGGTGGCCGAGGCGCAGGGTGAGGCCGATCGTTTCCTGGCGCTGGCGGGGGAGTACCGGCAGGCGCCGGAGGTCACCCGGCGCCGGCTCTATCTTGAAACCATGGAACGCGTGCTGGCCGCCAATCCCAAGGTGGTGGTCGAGGCGGGGAATGGCAATAACGTGATGTACCTGCCGTTGGATCGTTGGCTGAAGGAAGCCCCGGCCCGGGTTGGCGTTCCACCTGCTGAGGGCGCGCCGCCAGCGGTGCCAGAGCCCTCGGCGCGTGGCTCGATCCAGGAGCAGCAATCCGGTTATGACCGCAGTGGCCGGGGGAGAGTGCGATGAAGGGATTGGGCATGATGGCCGGCGCGCTCCTGCTGCTGGCCCTGTTGGTGGCTTCCAGCGCCTTTTATGTGGTGGATCTCCGCGATCGGGCCATTCTGGTGCGCCTGGG
>JBATEM010000021.1:0-10277 GCA_049664005.1 Candidatus Macondimonas sp. | reverse complement strand
TTTCGTCAGCGTGGGCAACTGGCGCTGGTGGTGCGTTTTGTGCAGCCCGCGCTGCCGCGCATCCGGGATCTGGGTTTGCCCCTGGTCCTGCAGGATCTGGTGATGCAACGCCAAGGACTGGTGTTGGTCGTGGGTTCGACCGGATGCGGCAAATCAACAACCTTGGCCGCCATGTTGCAGCATCGGAATGAACATATTTCCGGTCATATCATCACCATCGAGGATCCGATTGAATTCTATCTCGAGAGTCGCAAATCGGTGGTCAATCAGCGCGAATTGGGTCTTGATGCCCAGTCCTATCCCGCAGCGCTGAAAAGCGCATTACGATCGGCGCCCGACGTGATCATGGTGGGGGAAATTCGCGATCGGGAGACGCTGGCTGCGACCTTGGAGCTTGCCGGGACGGGGCATCTGGTGATGGCGACCTTGCACGCCAACAGTGCACCGCAGACACTGGATCGGATTGCCAATTTTTTCGCGGCCGAACAGCATAATCAGCTGTTTCTGGATCTGTCGCTCTATTTGCGCGCCGTTGTTTCCCAGCGTCTGGTGTTGGGAAAGACAGGTCATCGCCTGCCGGCGGTGGAAGTAATGATCAATACGCCCTATATCGCGGAACTGGTGTCCAAGGGTCAGTTTGACAAGATCAAGCCGGCCATGGAAGACAGCAAGGTGCGCGGGATGCAGGACATGGATTCCGTCCTCTACAGGCTGTATCGGGACGATCTGATCGACAAGGATGAGGCCCTTGCCCATGCGGATTCGCAGCCCAACCTGGAAGCCAAGATTCATTTTTCCTCATGAAAAAGCGCCCGCCAAGGCGGGCGCTACAATGTCAATCCAATCAACTCAAAGGGGCGGGATCAAATCAGATCGGAAAGCTTTTCCACCGTGAAGGGCAGGCTGACGCCGAGGAAAATATCCGGGGATGCATCCGTATTGCCAAACCCGATGGACACGTTCAACACCCGGTCGGGACTCATGCGAAAGCCGGTGGTGAGATTAAAGACGCCGATGGTCTGATCCAGGCTCGAGAAGGACTGGCCGTTGTTGAACTTGAGGTCCGTTTCCTGCGCGTATCCCAGCTGGTACTGGAAAGTCATGGAAACATCATAGGAGAGGGCGAAGGCGACCCCCAGGCCGAGTTGTGCTTGTAGACCTGGCTCCACTTCAGTCAGGATCAACGGTGCCCCGGCGACCGTTTGCCGAACCTGATCAAGACCGTCTTCCTTGAACCCCTGAATCAGGTTGAATGAGGCGAAAGCCACGACAGGATCGATCACCTTGGAAACATTCAGGCCCAAGCTGGCGGAATAGTAACCATCGCCAGTGGCGAGCTCATCGCCAAGATCCGTTTCAAAGGGGCTGGAACCCGTGGGAGCGGTGACTTCTCCCTGCAGAGTCCAGCGTGCCTGCCCAGGCAGGGCGGAAAAGGGCTGCCAGCGCAGGCGCAAGGAGACATCGCCAATATTGAATTCGGTGACATCATCGACGTTGTCATATTTGCCCACCACAGGGAGGGCAAAACCCAGGCTCAGGTTGTCAAGTAGGCCGTAGTCGACGGTGAGTCGTGGCGTCAGGGTATGCTGGGCGTCCTGTACCACGTCGATGGGGCGGAAGTCCAGGACTTGCAGCGTCGGCGCCTGGTTGCGACCAGGACGCGTCTGCTCGAGGACCAGCGCATCCTGAGAGCGGGCGTTGCCATAGTAGGTGTAATCGACATTCAGGAAAATATCCCACCAGCCCTGTTTTACCAGGGAATAATCCTGTTGTGTCTGGTTGAGGATCTGTTCGAGATTTTCCTCTTTACTGGGGTCGGATTCCTTTTGGCGCAACACTTCGCGGGCGCGTTCCTGTTCCTCGGGCGAGGCCTCTGGTGAGGTTTGTGCCCAAGTCGCCTGAGGAACGATGGCGATCAGGAAACTCACGGCGGTCATGGAAGCCAGGACAAGCCGGCTCCATGGCAGGTCCCGTGTCCGGAGCAGAGATGCCGAAAATGTCGTCATGGGTGTCTTCCGTGGATTGGGTGAAATAAAAGCATGCGTGGAAAATGGCCTGATTTGGTATTGCGCCGGATCCGAAATCAGCGGATGCCCACCGATCGGAAATTGGCGCTTTGCAAAGCGGACCAAAACCCGGGGATTTCGAGCAAGGCAGTGCGCCGGATGCGATCCTCGCCAATAAAGCTCAGATCATTGTCAGATAGGGCAAGCCCCGTATTTTTCTCTTCACCCGTTTTGGGGTAGACGATGAAAACCACCTGCGGCGACCAGAATTTCTGGAACTGCGATGTGGTCATGGTGAAATTGCCCAAGGCAGGATCGGCAATCAGCACGTGTCCGGCATGAATCGACTTGAGCACAACGAAGTGATCGAAACCGGCGTATTTGATGGGCACGATGCCTGGATGTTCAAGCGTGGTCAGATCGGAGAACTCGGCTTTGAAGCCGGCGCTGCGGTAGCCGATCTGGGCGGTGTAACGCTTCATGTCCAAGAGCGAGAAGCCGCGCCGTTCGACGATTTTCTGGGTTTCCCCATAGCGCAACATGCCGTTCATGGCGTCGGGTTCGGAAACCTTCAAGCCAATATATTCCTGCAACACCGTGGTCAATGATGCGGAGCCGCAGCTGAAATCATACTGCTGGCGGACGACCCCTTCATCCTTGAGGGCGCTCCAGGAGGTGACGCCGATGTGTTCACGGGCAGGGCCGTTGGGTCCCAGGATAGGGACATCCACTTGCCCTGAACGAGCGAGCAATGCGGTGGGGAGCAAAAAGAGGCCCATGAGGGCAATGCCGTATATGCGCAGAGCCATGACTGTTCCTTGCGTGGCAAAGGTGATGTGGCTGCTTGCGAAGGGGCCCATGATCCGCGGATCCTGTGCGCCTTGGCGCTATACCAAGGTCGGGGAATTTAGCGCCGCCGAGGCGATGCCATTCTAGGGGACGCCTCGGCCATACTCAAGCTTGAGTGTTCAAGCCAGACCGGTTTCACATCGATTGCAGCGGGGGATCCAGGTGATAGGCTTCGATGAGCCGCACTTCCTCCCGCGCACCGAGAATCACCGGGATGCGCTGGTGCAGGGTCTGGGGTATCAGATCCAGAATGGATCGCTGTCCAGTGCTGGCGACTCCTCCCGCCTGTTCCGTCAGCAGGGCGATGGGATTGGCCTCGTACAGCTGGCGCAACTTGCCGGGTTTGTTGGGGTCGCGCAGGTCCCGGGGATAAAGAAAAACCCCGCCACGGCTCAGCACGCGATGACAATCCGCCACCATGGCCCCCATCCAACGCATGTTGAAATTCTTGCCGCGCGGGCCCGTTTCTCCGGCATGACATTCTTCAATGTAACGCCTGATCGGCGGTTCCCAGAAGCGCCAGTTGGAGGTATTGATGGCGTATTCGTGGCCTTGGGGAGCGATGTGCAGGTCGCGCTGGACCAGAAAGAATTCGCCGATTTGGCGATCCAGTGTGAAACTGTGGACGCCGCGGCCCAGGGTGAGCACGAGCACCGTGGCCTGGCTATAAATGGCGTAACCGGCGCAGACCTGGTTGCGACCGGGCTGGAGGAAATCGATTTCGCGCGGTTCGTTGACTCCCCGGGGGCAGGGCAGGATGGAGAAAATGGTCCCGATGGAGAGATTGATGTCGATATTGGTCGAGCCGTCCAGGGGATCGAACACCAATAGATAGTCGCCGCGCCGCTCGCCGATGGGCAGGAGGTAAATGGAGTCCATTTCCTCGGAGGCCATGGCAGCTACCCGCCCCGAGGATTCGTGAGATCGCAGGATGATGTCGTTGGCTTCCACATCCAGCTTTTTCTGGACCTCACCCTGGATGTTGACGGCATCGGTACTGCCCAGGACATCGCCCAAGGCGCCCTGGCTGACGTGATGGGCAATCTGCTTGATGGCCCGGGCCATGTCCTCGACCACGCCGGCGAGATCCGGGCTCAGGCCGTGCAGCCGTTGTTCCTCTTGCAAAAAAGCAGCGAGAGTGAGGCCATTGAACATGCGTGTTTCATCCTGGGCGCTGTGATGGATTGCCGACAAGGGCGGCGGATTTTAACAAGGAATGGCCTCGTGGCGCACCCAGTCCGCTGCCAGTCCGTTGTTTAGCGCAGCAGAATGCTGCCCAGCCCAAGAAAGGCAAAAAAACCCGCGACATCGGTGACGGTGGTCAGCACGACATGGCCTGCCAGCGCAGGGTCGATCGCCAGGCGTCGCATCAACAGCGGCACCCCGATGCCGCTGGTGGCGGCCAGCAACAGATTGACCACCATGGCCAGGCCGATGACGGCGGCCAAGTCAGTGCGTCCGAACCACAGATAAGCCAACAGCGCAGTGACAATGGCCCAGGCCAGGCCATTGAGCAGGCCCAGCAGCAGTTCCTTGTTGATGAAGCGGCGCGAATTGGTGGCGGTGAGCCGCCCTTGCGCCAGGCCGCGGATGATCAGCGTCTGGGTCTGGCTGCCGGCGATTCCACCCATGCTGGCCACGATGGGCATCAGCACGGCCAGCGCCACGACCTGTTGCAGTGTGGCTTCGAACAGACCCACCACTGCCGAGGCGATGAAGGCCGTGATCAGATTGATGCCCAGCCACACGGTACGGCGGCGAAAGCTGACGAGGACGGGCGCAAACATATCCTCCTCCTCGTCTAAGCCGACCTGACTCATCAACGAGTGTTCGCTTTCATCCCGGATCACGTCCACCACGTCATCAATGGTGATTCGTCCAATGACTTGACCGTCGGAATTGACCACCGGCGCCGAGAGCAGGTCGCGATCGGCAAAACGCTGGGCCACCTTGCGAGCGGGCAGATCGACGGCGATGGGTTCTGCTTCGGTATCCATCACCTCGGCAACCGTCTGATCAGGGTCGCTGACCAGTAGGGTCTGCAGCGGCAATACCCCGACATAGTGTCCATACCGGTCGACGACCACCAACTGGTCGGTTTGGTCGGGCAGCTCTGCCTTGAAGCGCAGATAACGAATGACGACATCCAGTGCCACGTCCGGGCGCACGGTCGTGACTTCCGGGTTCATCAACCCGCCGGCACTCTCCGGGGGATAGGACAGCACGGCTTCCAGGCGCAGTCGCTCTTGCTGGTCCATGGCTTGCAGCAAGCGCCGCGTGACGGCCTGGGGCAGGTCATTGATGAGGTCCGCCAAGTCATCCAGGTCGAGGTTCTCAGTGGCTGCGACCAGCTCCGCGGGATCCATGTGCCGAATCAAGGCGCTGCGAACGGCGTCGTTCACATGGAGCAGGACTTCGCCATCCTCCTCCGCAGGGACGAGATTCCAGATGAGCTCGCGTTCCGGAGAGGGGGTGGAC
Source organism: Candidatus Macondimonas sp. (assembly GCA_049664005.1). Classification (GTDB taxonomy): domain Bacteria; phylum Pseudomonadota; class Gammaproteobacteria; order UBA5335; family UBA5335; genus Macondimonas. The sequence goes on along the minus strand of JBATEM010000021.1, from coordinate 4,944 downwards.
TCGAGCAGGGCGGCGATTTCCGCCGGATGCAGGGTTTGCAGGAGGCGCCGAGCATTTTGGGAGGCGCCGCTGTTCAGCGCATCACGCAGGGCCGTGGTGCGAAGCTGCTGGTTTTTGGAACGGTCGGTGTCGGACATCGCCCAGCTCCAGTTTGCGCACGAGGTGTTCTCCGGGCCATCAAGGCGGAGAGAGGAATGGCCGTTATTGTAAGGGCAAAAATTGCTGTGGGTCCAGCGTGAATTGCGAGAATGGGCATGTAACTTGCTATATAGCTATCCCGCTATGGCGGACCAGAACCTTGGGGTGGGTTTGGGCAAAGTGAGCTTTCAGTCGTTCGGCCATGTACACCGAGCGGTGCTGGCCGCCGGTGCAGCCGATGGCCACGGTGAGGTAACTGCGGTTTTCGGTCTCGAAACGGGGCAGCCAGCGTTCCAGGAATTGGCGAATGTCGTCGAACAGGTCGTGGGTCAGGGGCACGGTTTCCAGGTATGCTGCGACTGCAGCATCCAGGCCGGTCAATGGACGCAGGCCCGGTTGCCAGTGCGGATTCGGCAGGCAGCGGATGTCGAACACGAAATCGGCGTCGGAGGGAACGCCTTGCTTGAAGGCAAACGACTGGAACATGAGTGAAAACAGGCCTTCGCGGCCATGGATGCGGTGCCGAATGAGGTCCCGCAGCTGATGCATGGTGGTCAGGCTGGTATCGAGGACCAGGTCCGCGCGTTCCGCGATGGGACTGAGCAGTTGACGTTCCTGTTCAATGGCCTCGGCCAATGCGGTTTGGGGGCTGCTCAGGGGATGGCGGCGCCGGGTTTCGCTGTAGCGTTTGAGCAAAGTCTCTGTTTCGGCCTGGAGGAAGAGTGTCTCCACTTCCACGCCCCGCCGTCTCAGCCGCTCCAGGCATAGGGCAAAGGTGTCCAGCTCGGGCGCCCGTGAACGGGCATCGATCCCCACGGCGACCTTCTGGGCGAAGAAGTCATCGCTGCGAGAGAAGACATCCACCAGGGATTCAAGCAGGGAAAGGGGGAGATTGTCGACACAATAAAGGCCCAGATCCTCCAGCATATGGAGGGCCACGCTCTTTCCAGCGCCGGACAGGCCGCTCAGGATCAGCAGTTTCACAAGCATCCCACCTCAGGATCATTGCGCCACTGGAAGCATATACAGGCTTCAGCGCAAAGGCCGCGCCAGCCGCGAGATCAGGCTGGCGCGGCCGTGCGGTGTCATTCGCTATGGAGGTCGGATTTGCGGGCTTCCCGCGGGTGATGGTCGGTGTGCTTGTCCTTGTAGCGCAGGGCTTGGCGGTCCAGTTTGTCGGCCAAGGCGTCAATGGCCGCGTACATGTCCTCGCTGGTGGCATCCGCGAACAGGGCGCCACCGTTGACCGGGATCTTGGCTTCAGCGTGGTGCCGCTCCTTTTCCACCCGCAGCACCATATGGGCCTCGATGGCATGATCGAGATGGCGTTGGATACGTTCCAGCTTTTCCGCGGCGTATTGCCGGATAGCCGATGTGATTTCAATGTTCTGGCCCGTAACGTCGATTTTCATATGGCGATCCCCTTGGACACTGAATGCCTTCAGACGAGCCGCTTGCGTTCGTTCGAAGGCGGAATGGACATGGACTCCCGATATTTCGCGACCGTGCGACGGGCCACGTTGATCCCATCATTGAGCAGCAGTTCGGTGAGTTTGCTGTCGCTCAGGGGCTTGCGCGGATTTTCGCCAGCGATGAGTTTGCGGATCATGGCCTGGATGGCCGTGGCGGAGCATTCACCGCCATCCACGGTGGCCACGTGGCTGGAAAAGAAATATTTGAATTCGAAGATGCCGCGCGGGGTGTGCATGTATTTCTGGTTGGTCACCCGGGAGATGGTGCTCTCGTGCATGCCCACGGCTTCGGCGACCTCGCGTAGCACCATGGGTTGCATGGCTTCCTCGCCATGATCGAAGAAGGCCTGTTGGCGCTCGACGATACTACAGGCGACCTTGAACAGGGTTTCGTTGCGGCTTTGCAGACTCTTCAGAAACCAGCGCGCCTCTTGCAGGTGCTGGCGCATGGTTTCATTGTCGCGGCTGTGATCGGCGCGCTTGATCAGGGAGGCATAGAGCCGGTTGATGCGCAGTCTTGGGGTGGTTTCGGCGTTCAGGTCCACGCGCCAGCCAGTGCCGGAACGGCGGACGATCACATCCGGAATCACGTAGCCGGCGGTTTTTTGGGAAATCTGGGCGCCGGGACGGGGATTGAGCCGCTGGATCAATTCCACCGCCGTTTTCAATTCTTCCTCGGTGATTTTCAGGCGTCGCTGCAGGGTGGCGAAATCCCGTGCAGCCAAGAGATCCAGATGGTGTTCGACCAGATTGCGGGCGACCGAGAGTGCAGCGCTGGTTGTCTGGGCTTCCAATTGCAGCAGCAAGGCTTCGCGTAGGTCGCGGGCGCCCACCCCGAGGGGATCAAAGCGCTGGATGCGTTGCAGGACCGTCTGGATCTCCCCGGTATCCGTCACCAGATCCGGGCCCAGTTCAGCCGCCAGGGCTTCCAGCGATTCCGTCAGATAGCCATCCTCGTTGATGGCATCGATGATGGCCAGAGCGATGGCTTGGTCGGTATCGGAAAAGGTGGTCAGGCGCATTTGCCACAGCAAATGGTCTCGCAACTCGCCGCCTTCCTGGCTGGGTGTCTGGTTGAAGTCCCAGGCTTCCCCGCTGCCACCCCCACTGCCTTCGTCGCCCTGGGACCAAGGATCCTCCCAGGCCGCGTCGAGATCGTCACTGCCGCCTTCCTCCAGGGATTCGGCTGATGTCTCTGGGGCAACCAGGGAATCGGTGGGCGTTTCGGCGTACTCGCTGTCGGCTTCTTCGCCCCCTTCTGCCTCACCGTTCTCGATCATCAAGTTGCTGTCAAGGACGGTTTGGATTTCCTGCTGCAGTTCGATCGAGGAGAGCTGCAGCAGACGGATCGCCTGTTGCAGTTGGGGCGTCATGGTCAGACGCTGGCCCAGCTTGAGTTGCAGGGTCTGCTTCATGGCTTGAGCGAGCAGTTGGCGGAAATCATTGCGTTCAAATTCTACTCCCTAGCGGAGGGACGTGAAACGGCTGAAACAACGGGGTTCAGAGCTGAAAAGCCTGGCCCAGGTAGACCTCCCTAACGGTCTTATCGGCCAGGATGTGCTCGGGCTCACCTTGGGCAATCACCCCGCCTTCGTTAAGGATATAGGCGCGCTGGCAAATGTGGAGTGTCTCACGGACATTGTGATCGGTGATCAGCACGCCAATCTGGCGATTGCTCAAATGCATGACGATGCGCTGGATATCGACCACCGAAATGGGGTCGACGCCGGCAAAAGGCTCGTCCAGCAGGATAAATCGTGGTTCGGCGGCCAGCGCCCGGGCGATTTCCAGGCGCCGCCGTTCCCCACCCGAGAGGCTCATGCCGCGCGAATCGTGCAGATGGGCAATGTGGAACTCTTCCAGCAGGGCGTCGCAACGTTGCTGGCGCGCCAATGCCGAAAGGCCGGGGCGTAGTTCGAGGACCGCAAGGATGTTCTCGGCCACGGTCAGGCGGCGGAATACGGAGGCTTCCTGGGGCAAATAGCCGATGCCGCGGCGCGCCCGGACATGGATCGGCAGCGCCGAGATGTCCTCGCCGTCGAGCAGGATGCGCCCCTCGTCGGCACTGACCAGTCCCGCCATCATGTAGAACATGGTGGTCTTGCCGGCGCCATTGGGTCCCAGCAGGCCGACGACTTCACCGGCCTGGACCTGCAGCGAAACCCGGCTCACCACCGACCGGCCGCGATAGCGTTTGGTCAAGGCTTCGGCCTGAAGGATGCTGCTCATGGCGCGGCGGGGCCTGAACCCGAGCGCGGCTGAATCGTGATGCGCACGCGATCCTCGCCGCCTTCCTCGCTGGTCGCCAGGATGCGCTGATTGCGCCGATCGTAGACCAGGCGGTTGCCGGACACCTCGTCGCTGCCCTGGCGTATCCAGGCTTCGCCGCTCAATTCGAGCTGGCCTGATTCCGACTGGTAACGCATGGTTTGGGCCTTCGCCTCCATGGCGGGATTGCTCGCGTCGGCCGGTTGACTGAAGTGAGCCGGACTGCCGGTGATTTCGATGTGTTGGGGTGCGCCACGGGCCATGTGGCTCAGGGTCACCCGTTCGCCAGTGAATACGGCGGCGCCCTGGGTAATGCGGACATTGCCGACGAAAATGCTTTGGCGTTGTGCTTGGTTCAGTTCGGCCCGATCCGCTTCGATCTGGATGGGCAGATCCACCGGCGGTGCCGCCGCCAGTGGCGATGCCATGAGGCCGCTCAGACCAAGCAGAAACGCCGCCAGGATGGATCGTGCGTTGTCGGCTTTATGGAACATAGCGAGCCCTCACCTGGCCCAGCAGGATGACCTGGCCTTGCCTCAGGTCGGCATCGAGCGCCTGTGCTGCAAGCCGGTTGTCGCCTTGCGTCAAGGTAACCGGGGCGCTGGAATGGAGCTGCTGGGTTTGGCTTCGGTATTCCAGTTCGCCGGTCTCAAGCTGCCACGGCAGACCCGCGTGATGATCCTGGATCTCGATCCGGACCGGGGCGGCGAGTCGCATGGGCAGGCTTTGATCGTCGGGGATAAAGCCGCTGGGCGCCTGCAAGCGATTGGGGACGGCCTGTTCATTGGGCTGTAACAAGGTCACCTCGGTCAAAGTGGTTCCCGCGAGCGATGGCAGATGGCTTGCCGTCTTGGTGAACAAACGCAGGGAGAGCTGACCCGCATCATCCAGTCGGTCGATACGGGAGCCATGGAGCTCGTAATCCGCCTGTGGGTTGCCGTTTTCCGCGTCCGTGTCTCTCTCCTCGCGCAGGGGATTGAATACCAGGAATGCGGCCAAGGCCCCTAAGGGCAGCAGGAAGCCCCATGGGCGGCGGATCATCCGATTCACGGCGCCGGCTGCCAGT
>JBATEM010000020.1:0-1923 GCA_049664005.1 Candidatus Macondimonas sp. | reverse complement strand
AGGCGCTGTTCGACGTCCCGCTGTACCGGCAGTTCGCCGGGCTGGGCGGGATGAACCGGTTGCCCGACCGGGTGAGCATCCTGCGGTTTCGCCATTTGCTCGAACGCCATGACCTGGCGCCCCAGATGCTGCAAGCCGTCAATGCGACGTTGGCGGCCCAGGGGTTGTTGCTCAAGGAAGGCACGGCCATCGACGCCACGCTGATTGCTGCGCCCAGCTCGACCAAGAACGGCACCAGCACACGCGACCCCGAGATGCATCAAACCAAGAAGGGTAACCAGTGGCATTTTGGAATGAAAGCCCATATTGGCGTGGACGCTGACAGCGGGCTGGTGCACACGGTGGTGGGTACGGCGGCCAACGTCAACGACGTCACCCAAGCGCATCACCTGGTGCATGGCGACGAATCGGAGGTGTTTGCCGATGCGGGCTACCAGGGCGTGGACAAGCGCGTGGACACGCAGGCCATCGACACCCAGTGGCATGTCGCCATGCGTCCGGGCAAGCGCCGACTGCTCGACAAGTCCGATCCCAGGGACGCCATCGCCGAACAACTCGAGCACGTCAAGGCGCGCATCCGTGCCAAGGTGGAACACCCGTTTCGAGTGATCAAGCGCCAGTTCGGGCACATGAAGGTCCGCTACCGCGGACTGGCGAAGAATACCGCCCAGTTGCACACGCTGTTTGCGCTGAGCAATCTGTGGATGGCGCGCCACCGACTGATCGGCGCCATGGGATAAGTGCGTCCGCAAGGCGTCAAAGCGGCGCAAAAGCCCGCCGCGATTCCGAATGGGCAGGCGCTTTCGGCCCCAAATCGCTGGCCGACCACATCACACGCCATCCCGTCGCCAGCCGTTCATCCATCGACGCTTTTTGAACACCATCCCTAGGGGCCGTGAACGGAATCACCGAAGTCCTGGCCTCAGTGCCAAGGGCAATACCGATTAGCTAGTGGGTAGCGCTTCGATGGAACCTTGCCATGGGTAAGCGCGAGCCTGGAGCAGCGCAACCTTACCGCTGACACGCGCCAGCTCGAACGGCTCCAGTCGGCAGCGCAGCTGCTACCGGCCAGATGCAAACCCCTCGGCTTCGCCAACCAGCTTGCGGCCAATCAGGCGCGACTTCCAGGGAATCCAGGCTCGAGCGCACGGCCAACCCGAGAAACTGGCTCGAACTGACTCGCTGTTGCCGTCGCCTACCACCAGAAGGCATTTGGCGCACGTGCAGCGCTTGACCTGGGCTGCCCTTGATTTTGCTGGGCTTGCAGCATTGCTTGCAAACTCATAATCCGCGGGTTGCAGGTTCGAGTCCTGCACGGCCCACCAAAACCAAGCAAAGCTGCGTCGCGCGGGTTGATTCGGCGCCCTGCTGGAAGGCAGCATGATGCTGCCTTCAGCGCCCCGAACATCCCATGGTGACAAGCTCCAGCCGCCTCATCACCCTGATCATCCCATCTTCGATCTGCTCGGGGCGGCGTAAAGGCAACCCGCTCCTGGTGGGCGTCAGGGTCCCGGTTTCATGCGGATGAAACCATTCCGGTTTTCTTCAATGCATCCCGGTTCAGGAGACTGGACGACCGTCAGGAACGGATTTATTGGCTGGAAGGGCGCAAGCTGGACCGCATCTAAGCGACGTTTGCTCGGCAATTCCATGCTCGTGGGCATCGGTGACGCACCTGTTTCCTCCAAAGGCCTCCCGACTTGAATGCCGATAGCCAGTTCACCCGATTTTTGCGGCGCATGAAAACCGGCCTTCGCGGCCGCGCCTGGCCTCGGGCTGCCGCCGCCGACGAGCCTCCTTTGCGTGCTGAATTGTTCAGCGCTGACCAGATGGCGCAGCACGGCCTGGTGCTCGCCGGGTCTCACCGGCTGGCGACTCGGCCAGCGCCGGATCAGCTCCTGGATCGCCTGGCCGCGAACGAAA
>JBATEM010000019.1:0-6974 GCA_049664005.1 Candidatus Macondimonas sp. | reverse complement strand
TTCTATGCGTCCAGCGAAGGCAATGTGGCCTTCCTGAATCTCTTCAACATGAACAACACCATCGGCTTTGGAGGTGGCAATATTGCCTTGGTGAAGTACGACAAGGACGCCGATCAGCCAGTCCGTGACGCCCAGGGTCATCTGGTCCCGGCGGATGATGGCGAGGCCGGTTTGTTGCTGGGCAAGGTCACCAAGGCAACGCCCTTCGTGGGCTATACCCAGAAGGAGAAGACCGAGGCCGCGCTGTTGCGCAATGTGTTCAAGGAGGGGGACGTCTATTTCAACACCGGCGATCTGATCCGCCACATTGGCTGCCGCCATTACCAGTTCGTCGATCGCACCGGCGACACCTTCCGCTGGAAGGGCGAGAATGTCTCCACCACCGAACTGGAAAGCATCCTCAGCAGTCATCCGCACATCGAGGAAGCCGTGGTCTACGGCGTCCAGATTCCCAACACCGACGGCCGGGCCGGCATGGCCGCCATTACTCCGGCAATCCCGGAATCTGAACTGGATTTCAAGGAATTGCTGGCGTTCATGCGCCGGGAATTGCCGCCCTTCGCCGTGCCGATCTTCCTGCGCCTGCGTCAGCAGATGGAAACCACGGGCACCTTCAAATACAAGAAAACCGACCTCAAATCGGACGGCTTCGACGTCAACAAGGTGGCTGATCCGATCTATGTCTGGCTGCCCGGAACGGATCGCTATGTCCTGCTGACCCTGCCCATCTACCAGGCCATTCAGAACGGCGAATATCGTTACTGATGCCACGCATGTATTTTCCTTGAAACAAAAAAGGCCGGGTTTTCCCCGGCCTTTTTTCATGTGTCCCAGGATTACTTCAGTTGGTGGTGATACTCACCGGCGGCACCAGCCCCCCAACGAACGGCAGCATTTGCAGGCGCCCGACCGCCCCTCCAACCGCCATATTGGTAATTCCCACAGCCATGTTCCGTGCACTGGAAACCCGAGCGGGAAAATTGGGCGCCAGGATACCGACAGCGCCAGCCAGACCATTGATGACAAGGGTCGGTGCAGCGCTGGAAACCAGATCATACGCAAACGGCGCGGCAAGACTGCGGGCACCCACCGTCAGAACGTAAGCCTGCCCCGAAACATCCGCCATATCCTGATACGACAGGCGTTCCATTCCCGCCTGCGCCGACAAACTGCTTACTGCCAACAGGGCGCCTGACATCCAGAAAATCTTGTCCATCTCTCGGTTTCCTCTCGCAATTACCGCTTGATGATGGCGACGTTCAGTTTCCTCCATGGGAAACGGTAGTGATCGCAAATTTTTTTAATGTGAGGACGCGCAGCGGTCGCGTCGAAAGCTGCGCGTCACTGCTTATCACGGGCTAGTGATCGAAACTGCAGGGACCAAGCTGCCGAAGTAGGGAATTGCCTGCAGGCTGGTGGTGACCGCCGTCAGACCCATATTGGCCTTGCTCAGACCGAAACCACGAGCCGCACCGACTTTGGCAGGATATCCAGGCGCCCAAGTGGCCACCAGATTCTGGCCCGTGGCCACCACCGGGGCGGGAGCCTTGCTCGAAAATACCTCATAGGCAAAGGGGGCGGCATAACTGTTCATGCCGACATTCAACGTATAGGCCTGTCCGGACACATCCCGCAGACTGCTATCGGCAAGATCCGTCATGCCCGCAGACGCCGGAAGGGAACCAGCCGCCATCGCAACAGCACACATCAACACAATATGGCTCTTCATCTCTCTCTCCTAAAAATACTGATTTAAGTGCTTTATTCGAACGGGCTGCAAAAATCGTGACCAACCCGTTGCAGAAGGAGGTGCAATGAACAGGCCAAGACTGACCATTGCGGTCATTTCCTGAGATACATACCGAAAATCTACTTCCTGAATTAAACGATTACATAATAATGCCGACTGATTGTGACGGGAAAGGTCATAAAGTGTCAGCAATGGGTAGGCGGTTTCCAGAATGAAGTGCAACACCCCGGACTTGATAGGGTGTTGGGATGGGAAAGCACTACGATCATTTGACGGTGGATTGAGAGGAACGAGATTCACCGCTGTCTGAACCAGGGACTGAGTCAGAGGACGATTGCCCGTCTGCTTGATCGGCCGCCCTCGGCGGTATCGCGGGAGATCAGGCGCAATGCGGTGGGCAGGCACTACGACGCGGGACGGGCCGAGCAGGCGGCACAAGCACGGTGTCGCCGAGGGACCCGCAAGCTGCAGGTCGATACGCCCTTGTTTGCCGAGGTCCGTGCTCTGATGAACCAGGGCTGGTCTCCGCAGCAGGTTGCGGGCGACGATCCGCATGCATCCGGATGAACCGCCTTGGGAGGTCTCGCACGAGACCATTTACTGTGCCCTCTATGCGCTGCCGCGGGGCGCCTTGCGCAAAGAGCTGATCGCTTCGTTGCGCAAGGCCCATCAGCGCCGCAGGTCCCGTACGCGGGGGGCAGATCGACGCGGCATCCTGCCCAACATGACCTCGATCCATGGGCGTCCCATCGAAGTCGTGGCGCGGCAGGTGCCGGGGCACTGGGAGGGCGACCTGATCAAGGGCGCCGGCAACCGCAGCGCGGTCGGCACCCTGGTCGAACGCAAGAGCCGCTACCTGCTGCTCGCCAAGATGCGGGATGCCTCTGCGGAGGCTACCCTGAAAGCCTTCACCCAACGCTTCCGCCACGTCCCATTGTGTGTCCGCAAGACCTTGACCTACGACCAGGGACGGGAGATGGCCCAGCATGAAACCTTGGCCCAGCGGCTGCAGATCCAGGTCTTCTTCGCCGATCCACACAGCCCCTGGCAGCGGCCCACCAACGAGAACACCAACGGCTTGATTCGCGAATACTTGCCCAAGGGCATGGACCTGTCGTTGATCTCCCAGGGCTACCTGAATGCCATTGCCCGGCAATTGAACAATCGCCCACGTCGATGCCTCGACTACGAAACCCCACTCGAGGTCTTCTCACGTGAAATCAGTAACTCAACGGGCGGTGTTGCACTTCAAACTTGAAACCGCCGCCTCTTTCGCCGAGAAAATAAGAACGCACCTCTCAGTTGGAGCGAGTCTGGCGACCACTGCATATTCGCTTCGGCTGGCTACAAAGTGAAAGGCACTAAGATCTACCGGTAAATCTCGCATCCATTGCATGTCGACCCCGAGCACTGGAGTAAAACTGCTCTTGCCCACAATGGCAATGGCCCCAACCGGTGAATGGCTAATACTCCCAATCCAGCCTTTCGGCCAAATAGGCAAGCGGTCGTCTGCGACCTTAAATAACGCTTGCTCGACCGGGCCACCAAGTTTGCAAAGTGCCTCGGCGGCACAGCTTCGCCCCAAAAGGAACTCGCGTTTTCGTGATTTTGCAAAAGTCTCCGGCGGTTCTGGGGGTAAGAACCGTTCAAAGGGAGATGTTTTCCGCGCATTGGACGAATTGTGAAACATGCATTGCATGCCCAAGGCGTGAGGCAGATGGAGGCTACTTCTCAGTTTATCAGAAAAGTTGGTCGTCATTGCGCCACCTGCTCGGCATCGAGATCCATCGATCCGCGAAGGTCGGAAAGCCATTGAGAGATAAGCGCATGGACGGATTCAGGCTTGTCGAGGTGAAGAGTGTGTCCTCCGCCATCAAGCGCAGCGAAAGTCATTTTCGGGTAGAGGTCGAGAAGCGACAGTGAGTCAGTATATCCCACCATATTGTCCTGCTTGCCAGTCAGTACTAATGTTGGACCAGAGTGCCTCATTTGTTTGCTTGGCAGGGACAATGCACGATTTCTATCGATAGCACCGATAGTATCTGGATCAAATGCCTGCAGCCCAGGCAGGATGTATTCTCGGAACGAAAGCCAATTTTCATTCGTGATTGAAACAGCGGTATGGAGATAGGCGGCCCTATCCGATTTACTCAATTCGTTGAGGAATACTGGCCTCTCCCGGTGCTTAGACGCGCGAGGAAGAGACCGGCCAGCAGCGTCGTTGATGATCTCCGGGCAGAGCAGGCAAAGTCCGAGCACTTGGTTTTGCATTTCAGTCGCGATGGCGCGTCCGAGCAGGCCACCGAACGAATAGCCAAAAATCGCGAATTTTTGATCCCCAACCAGTTCCTTAATCGCCGTTAAAACGCGCTCGAGGACGGCTTGAGAACCGTCGATCCCCTCACATTTCGAACTTTCGCCCATCCCAGGGAGATCGATGTAGATTCGTTTCCAGTTTCCATGTCGCTCGATGGCTGAGTCAAGCGGTAGCAAGGCGCGATGATCCAAGGGAAATCCATGGAGCATGATGATAGGCGTCCCCACCCCACGAATGAAAGAAGCGACGCCGTTGGTGGTGTGAGATGCTGACATGAAGTTCACTCCGAGGTGGCTGCCAACCATAATTCTTGTAGGGAGCCCGCCTTCAGTAATTTAGGCAGACTTGGTTTCTTCCCGGTTTCACGTTGAAATCCATTCGCGATTATAAGTAAATATCCAGAATCTCATGCATGAAATGTATTTTTTGAAGCAATGAACAATAAAAAAATCGCCCGGGGTTCAAAAGACTCCAGGGCGATTGTCATGGGGTCATGAATACCCCGGCTGTCGATGTGCAGCGCCGGATTTATGCAATCATGGCGTGGAAATGGATACTGGCTGCACCCATCCGCCCACAACGGGCAGCATTTGTAGATGCGAGGTAGTGGCGCTCAACTTGCTGTTCACCTTGACCAGCGCATCGGCCCGCGCGGTATCGACTTCTGCTGGATAGCCAGGTGTGATCGCGGCAACAAAATTTTTCTGCGGGCCGATCACCCAGCCAGGCGCTTTACTGGCGGCAACCTCATAGGCAAAGGGGAGTCCATAATTATTGCTTCCCACAGCAACGACATATCCCCGGGCGACAACCTCGCTCAACTGGCTGTCGGCAAGATCCGTCATGCCCGCACTCGCCGAAAGGGAAACAACCGCCATCGCAGCGGTTGAACACAACAACACAACACGCTTTTTCATGAATCGCTTCCTCCAGAATTCTTGAGGCACCGACGGCGCAAAACGGTGGATCAAACCGCTTGAAGCCATCGCCGGGTAAGCAAGGCAATTCATAAGCCAACTGTGACGAAATCAGGAAATTCAACGCAGCGTTGAGCTGACAGGCCGCGCGAAGTATGCTCGCTCCATGAAAAAGAAAGGCAGTTTCTGTCCATGCGGGTCATAAACTGCGCAAGGAGGTCACATGATCTGTTTCAGCGCAAGAAAACTCAGGAAGCCGTTTTGCGGGAAGCGGACTCGATGCCGGTCAGCATGGGAATCTCGCCTGGGGCATCCTGGGCCAACATATGGGAAGTGGCGGGGATTTCCAGGACTGTGATCGTACCCCCCGCCTGATGGGCACTGCGGGCCATGTGGCGACGGCTGAGGATCAGGTCCATCTCGGCCACCAGAATCCATGCGCGTGCGTCCCGCAGAACCTCATAGGCCGCCGTGGTCCGCGAGGCCATCCAGGATTCGATATCGCGCACGTTCGTGACGATGGTGCGCGCCCGTTTGGCGTTGAACCACAGCCGGGAGGCCAGCTCCAGCTTCTGGCCGCTGGGGGGGCCGAAGACCAGGCGACCCAGTCGCCGCATGGGCAGGCGCTGCAGCAAGGGCATCAGGGCCGGCAGCAGCCAGAGCCCGGCGCCAGTGGCGGCCACCCCCAAGTTAGGATGAATGCGCCCCTGCGGCAACACAGGCGCCTCCAGAACATATTCGATGTCGCGTCCCGCACGGTGGTGCAGGTCGGGGCGCTGCAGCGCCGCCTCCAGAACCACGGCGCCGCCGCGAGAATGACCATGCAATCGGACCTGATCGGCATGAACCAGATGTTCCAGCACGAGATTCAGTACGGCCGCGTCATGGGCGATGGTGCCCACGGCATAGGGCAAGGGTCGATCCCATTCGGGCTGCTGGGTGCGCGCCTCGGGCGACACGGTGGTGACGTGATAATCGGCGTTGTTGAGATAGATGCATTCGGTGTGGGGGTCGGCGTATAGACCGTCAAAATACCAGACTTCCTCCAGAAATCCGGGCACGCAAACCACGCTGGTGTGCGGCTTGCCATGCGCCCGCCGCACGAGGGCATGGCAGGCCCCGATTCGATGGATCTCACCCTCAAAGTCCTTGGCATAGATCGGCTGGGTTGGCCGATCCAGATAGCGGCGACGCAGTCCCACAGCGAGGGCCGCCAAGGCACCTGCCAATAGCCATTTATTCATATCCTTCCTCCTCACATTTTTTTGATTCTATCGTTGTCATCATCGACTGACTCACCCCGTCTGCGTTCCGCCCACAGTCAGGCCATCGATGCGCAGAGTCGGTTGCCCCACGCCCACCGGCACACTCTGCCCGTCCTTGCCACAGGTGCCCACCCCGTCATCCAGGCGCAGGTCATGCCCCAGCATGCTGACCCGGGTCAGCACCTCGGGACCATTCCCGATCAGGGTCGCGCCTTTCACGGGCCGACCGATGCGACCATTCTCGATCAGATAGGCCTCGCTGGCGGAAAAAACAAATTTCCCCGAGGTGATATCCACCTGGCCGCCACCGAAGTTCACCGCATACAAGCCGCGCGGTACCGAGCGGATGATCTCCTCGGGATCATGAGGACCCGGCAGCAGATAGGTATTGGTCATGCGCGGCATGGGCAGGTGGGCATAGGATTCACGACGGCCATTGCCGGTCGGTGTCATACCCATCAGGCGCGCATTCTGTTTGTCCTGCAGATAACCCTGTAGCCGTCCCGCCTCGATCAATACGGTCTGCTGGCTGGGCGTTCCTTCGTCATCCACCGTCAGCGAACCGCGCCGATCGGTCAGCGTGCCGTCATCGACCACAGTACACAGTGGGCTGGCCACGCTCTCACCCAGGCGGCCACTGAAGGCCGAGGTGCCCTTGCGGTTGAAATCCCCCTCCAGACCGTGACCAATGGCTTCATGCAAAAGAATCCCGGGCCAGCCCGGCC
>JBATEM010000018.1:0-2289 GCA_049664005.1 Candidatus Macondimonas sp. | reverse complement strand
GCCTTGCGGCGCACCGCCGCCTGCGTGCGCTCGCGCAGGCGCGCCGCGAGTTGGCGTCGGCGATGCAGGGGGAGCGCGAGGAATAGTCGCTGCAGGACCCGGTTGTGCACCACCCGCCGGTAGCGCTGGTAACCCACATCGGCCGTGCACAACAGATCGCCATGGGTGAGCACCACCCGATGACCATGCAGATCGATCACGGTGGGATCGTCGAGCAGGGTCACGCCCGTGCGACGGGCAAATCCGGCGCCGATGAGGAAATCCCGGTTGCCACGCTGGAAAAACACCGGCACGCCACTGCCCGACAAGGCCTTGAGCGCCTCCAGCACCGGCTCGAACTCGGCGGGCGCGGCATCATCGCCCACCCAGTACTCGAACAGATCGCCCAGGATATAGACTGCGGCCGCCTGCCGGGCCGGCCCCGCCAGCAGGGCGATCAGGGTGTCCTGGATCGCCGGCCGGGCAGGGCTGAGGTGAATATCGGAAAACAGCAGCGTGGCGGGCACGGTGTCAGGGCGTGATGCGCTTCGCCGATTCAATGAGGACCGGCGTCTTGGGGACGTCCTGATGCGGACCGCTGGAGCCGGTCGGAACCTGGGCAATCCGGTTCACCACGTCCATGCCCGAGACGACTTCACCGAACACGGCATAGCCGAAACCTTGGGGGGTCGGCGCGGTGTGGTTCAGGAAGCCGTTGTCGGTCAGGTTGATGAAGAACTGGGCCGTGGCCGAGTGGGGCGCGTTGGTGCGCGCCATTGCCAGGGTGCCGGTACGATTGGGCGTGTCGGCACGCGCTTCGTTGGGGATGGGTGCCTGGGTGGGACGCTGATTCATCTTCGCGTCCATGCCGCCGCCCTGGATCATGAAGCCGGGGATCACGCGGTGAAACACCGTGCCGTCATAGGAGCCGGCGTCCACATAGGCGAGAAAATTCTTCACCGTCTCGGGCGCGCGATCGGGGTAGAGCACCACGTCGATGGTGCCCATCGTGGTTTCCAGGCGCACCCGCGGGGCGGGCGCACTGCCCGGGCCCGGTTCGGCTGCGGCCGGCTGGGCCAGTAACATCAGCATCATCGACAACATTCCCAATCTCCGCATGGCTTAAGAACTCCCAATGGACCGGCCGCCATCATACGGCGCCATCCGGTGGGGGCCAAGCCGGCTGGGTCCGGATGCTGCGATTTGGCTGGTATGATTGGTGCTTTTACCCCGTTTGTGGAGCCTGTTCGCGTGCTCAAGACCCGCTTTGCCCCCAGCCCAACCGGACAGATGCACCTGGGCAATGCCCGGACCGCCCTATTCAGCGCCCTGCTGGCGCATCATGCGGGCGGGCATTTCGTGCTGCGGGTAGAGGACACCGATGCGGCGCGCAGCGAGGTCGTGCATGCGCAGGCGCTGCTTGAGGACCTCGCCTGGCTGGGGTTGCACTGGGATGAGGGCCCGTTCTACCAGTCCCGGCGTCAGGACATTTATGCGATCCACTTCGGGCACCTGCAGCGCGCTGGGCAGCTCTACCCTTGTTTTTGCACCCCCGAGGCCTTGACACAGAGCCGCCAGCAACAAGTCGCGGCCGGTCAACCACCACGCTATGACGGTCGCTGCGCCCGTTTGTCGCCACAGGAGGCGTCCCGACGTCTGGATCAAGGCGAGCCTGCGGCGCTGCGGTTTCGCGTCCCGATAGCGGCGACCGTGGCGTTCGAGGATCTGATTCGTGGGCCCCAGCGCTTTGAGACGGCAAGCATCGGGGATTTCGTCATTCGGCGCACCGATGGCACGCCGGCGTTTTTCTTCAGCAATGCCGTGGATGATGCCGAAATGGGCATCACCCATGTGTTGCGTGGCGAAGACCACCTCAGCAACACCCCGCGCCAGATCCTGCTGCTGGAGGCATTGCAACTCGCCATTCCCCGCTATGGCCACCTGCCCCTGATTACCGGCGCTGACGGCGCGCCGCTGTCCAAGCGCAACGGCAGCCAGAGTCTGGCCCAGTTGCGGGCGGCGGGTTATCTTCCGCTGGCGCTGGTCAATTACCTCGCCCGCCTCGGGCATCATCTGGACACGCCGGGCCTGCTGTCCCTGGATGCGCTGGCGGCCAGCTTCGATCTGGCTGCCATCGGCCGTGCGCCGGCCCGCTTCGACCCGGTTCAATTGGGCTACTACCAGAAACTGGCGGTAGCCGCGCTGGACGGCGAGGCTTTCGTGGCGTTTGTCGGGGCGGGGGCCAAGTGCATTCCCGAGCATCTCAAGGCCGATTTTGCCCGCGCCGTGGCGCCCAACGTGGCCTTTCCC
>JBATEM010000017.1:0-5682 GCA_049664005.1 Candidatus Macondimonas sp. | reverse complement strand
CAGTCGAGGATGATCGTGCGCTCGCCCAGGGCCTCGGTGTTGACGATCGCCCGCAGGGCGCGGCCGATCAGGCGCTGGATTTCCTGGGTCCGTCCGGTCTGTTTTCCGCGCGCGGCTTCACGATCCGAGCGGCTGGTGGTGGCCCGGGGGAGCATGCCGTATTCGGCGGTGACCCAGCCGCGCCCCTTGCCGCGCAGGAAGCCGGGAACCGATTCCTGCACGCTGGCGGTGCAGATCACCCGCGTATCCCCGAATCCGACCAGCACCGAACCTTCGGCATGGCGGGTGAACTGGCGCTGCAGCAGGATGGGTCGCAACTGGTCGGGGTTTCGGCCGCTGGGGCGCATTCGGGTATCCTTGTCGGTTTGAATGGGCGGGGCCGCCGGTGTTGGCCGCTCTCTGCGCGACAGTATACCGCTCCGGCCTTTCCCGCCCTGCCAGGAACGGACCGGCGGCATGGAGAAACAGATGATTGCCAGCATGACGGGTTTTGCCCGCGCGGAACGCGCCTTGCCGGAAGGCCGGCTGACCTGGGAGCTGCGGACCGTCAACCACCGCTATCTGGAAATGACGCCGCGCCTGCCGGAGGAATGGCGTGCGCTGGAGCCGGGTGTGCGCGAGGTACTGGCGGCGGGCATCCGGCGGGGCAAGCTGGAGGCCCAGCTGCGTTTTACGCGCGATCCGGGGCAGGGCCAGAACCTCACCCTCAACAGCACATTGATGGATGGCCTGGGGCGACTCTGTGCCCAGTTGTCGACTGAATTTCCCGCGCCGGTGAGTGTGATTGACATTCTGCGCTGGCCCGGCGTGGTTCAGGAATCCCCGCTGGACCTGGAAGCCTTGGGACAGGAGGCGCTGGCGCTGTTGAAGGAAACCTTGGCGGCGCTGACGCTGGCGCGGCGCCGTGAAGGCGAGCGTCTGGCGGCGGGCTTGCGGGAGCGGGCGGCAGGCATTGCCCACTGGTGGCCCAAGTGCGGGCGCGACTGCCGGAGGTGCGCGGGGCGGCGCGCGAAAAGTTGCTGGCACGCCTGGCCGAGCTGGGGGTGGAAACCGAGCCGGGACGGCTGGAACAGGAGCTGTTGTTCCTAGCCCAGCGCATGGATGTGGCCGAGGAACTGGATCGGCTCGATAGCCACCTGGTCGAATGGGCGGCGACCCTGGCGCGCGCCGAGCCCATCGGGCGGCGGCTGGATTTCCTGTTGCAGGAGTTCAATCGCGAGGCCAACACCCTGGGCTCCAAGTCCCAAGATACCGAGATTACCCGGGCCGCCATCGAGATCAAGGTGCTGATCGAGCAGATGCGCGAGCAGATCCAGAACGTGGAGTGAAGGTCATGGGCGGCGGCAGTCTTTTCGTCATTGCGGCGCCCTCCGGGGCGGGCAAGACCAGTCTGGTTCAGGCGCTGATGGCTGAGGTGCCGGGGCTGGCGTTTTCCGTCTCCCACACCACCCGTGCGCCGCGAGCGGGGGAAGTGGATGGCCGGGACTATCATTTCGTTGACCCCGCGACATTCCAGCACATGGTCGCCGAGGGCGCGTTTCTCGAACATGCGGAAGTGTTCGGGCGCTGCTACGGCACCAGCCGCGGGGCGGTCGCCGAGCGGTTGGCGGCGGGGGAGGATCTCATCCTGGAAATCGATTGGCAGGGCGCGCAGCAAGTGCGCCGGGTCATCCCGGAATGTGTGAGCGTCTTCATCCTGCCCCCTTCGCGCGAGGAATTGGCGCGCCGATTGCGCGGTCGGGCCACGGATGCGTCCGAGGTCATCGCGCATCGCCTTGCCCTGGCGGTGGAAGAAATGCGCCATTACGCTGAATTTGATCATCTGGTGGTCAACGATGTCTTCGATCAGGCACTGGCCGAACTGAAGGCCGTCGTGCGCGCTTCCCGCTGCCGCACCCCCGTTCAGGCGGCGCGTCGTGGCGCCTTGTTGGCCGAGCTGCTGGCCTGATTTTCGCGCTTGGCATACACTGGAATCCAAGTCCATCCGGCTTTGATGAAAGGCCGCTCGAAGGGGTGGCGGGGATGGGACGTCTTTATGTGGTCTGCGATGGCATCCGCCCTGGGGCGGTTGCGGAGGTATGAATCATGGCTCGAGTGACGGTCGAGGACTGTTTGTCCAATGTGGACAATCGATTCCAGTTGGTCTTGGTGGCGGCCAAGCGGGCGCGCCAGTTGGTGCGTGGCGTGGAGCCGTTTCTGGACTGGGACAACGACAAGCCAACGGTGCTGGCCCTGCGTGAAATCGCCAATGGCAATGTGACGCGGGAGATCCTGAAAGAGAAGGAGATTCCCCTGGTGCGCCATTTCCCCCAGCTGGGCGCCATCGACGATCTGGAGCCGGGCGAGCTGATCCCTGAGCCGGTGATTGAAGCCCCGGCGCCGGGTGACGTGTAAAGAGGGCCCAGGACCCCAAGCCCATGTCCTTGGATGTCAGTGAACGCATCGACCGGGATGGATCCGTCGGACTGCTCGACATTCCCGGCTATCCGCAGCTGCTTCAGGAGCTGCAGCGCTATCTGGATGAGAGCCAGATCGCCGAGGTGATTCGCGCCTGCATGTTTGGCATGGAAGCCCATGCCGGACAGATTCGGCTGAACGGCGAGCCCTATATCTCGCATCCCGTTGCCGTGGCACGCATACTGGCCATGATGCGCCTGGATTACCGCAGCATCATGGCCGCCTTGCTGCATGATGTGATCGAGGATACGCCCACCGCGAAGGAGCACATTGCCCAGTGCTTCGATCCGGAGGTGGCGGAACTGGTGGATGGTGTCAGCAAGCTGACCCAGATCCAGTTCAAATCCAAGGCCGAGGCCCAGGCCGAAAACTTTCTCAAGATGATGCTGGCGATGTCCCAGGACATCCGCGTCATGCTCATCAAGCTGGCCGACCGGCTCCACAACATGCGTACACTGGATGTGATGCGACCGGACAAGCGGCGCCGCATCGCCCGTGAGACCTTGGCGCTCTATGCGCCCATTGCCAATCGCCTGGGCATGAACGCCCTGCGGTGCGAGCTTGAAGATCTGAGCTTTGCGGCCTTGTATCCCTTCCGTTATCGGGTGTTGGCCGAATTGGTCGAACGCGCACGCGGTAATCGCAAGCGTGTACTGGATCAGGTGGAGGTGGCGCTGGGGGCCGCGCTGGGCCGGGAGAACGTCGTGGCCCAGGTGGTGGGGCGCGACAAGCACCTTTACAGCCTCTATCTGCGCTTGCGCAATCGCGAAACGACGTTCAGCGAACTGGCCGAGATTTATGCCTGCCGCGTCCAGGTGGAGCGTGTGGACGATTGCTACCGCGCCCTGGGTGTTGCGCACAGCGTCTACAAGCCGGTGCCAGGGCGCTTCCGGGATTACATCGCCATCCCCAAGGTCAACGGCTATCAGTCCCTGCATACCGTGTTGTTTGGCCCCCACGGGGTGCCCATCGAATTGCAGATCCGCACCCGGGAAATGGACTTGCTGGCCGAGGTCGGCGTGGTAGCGCACTGGCAATACCCCTTCACGGAGCAAACCGCGCCGGGCGGCACCCAGGACCGCGCGCGCGAATGGATGCACAGCATCCTGGAAATGCAAAAGCGGGTGGGCAGCTCCCAGGAATTTCTGGAGAGTGTGAAGGGCGACCTGTTTCCCGACGAACTCTATGTCTTCACCCCCAAGGGCCGCATCATGCGGCTGCCGGTGGGCGCCACGCCGGTGGATTTCGCCTACGCGGTGCACACTGACATTGGCAACCGTTGCGCCGCGGCCAAGGTGGACCGCCGTGTGGTGCCGCTGAGCACGCCTTTGCGCAACGGCCAGACGGTGGAAATCCTGACCTCCGAATCCGCCCTGCCCAACCCGGCCTGGCTCAATTTCATCATCACCGCCCGCGCGCGCGCCAACATTCGCCATTACCTCAAGAACCTGAAAACCGATGAGGCCGTGGCCCTGGGCCATCGATTGATGGAGCGCGCCCTGACGGCCTATGGGGTGGTGCTGGACCAGATTGACAGCACGGTTTGGGAGCGGGTGCTGGCGGATCTGGGGCTGGGCAGTCTGGATGCGCTGTTGCAGGCCGTGGGGCTGGGCGAGCACATGGCACCGCTGGTGGCCCGCAGACTGGTCCAGCACGCCGGACTGGGTTCGGACCTCGACGCCTCGTCCGCCACAGGGGATCGCGCCGCCCTGGCGATTCAGGGGACCGAAGGCCTGGTGGTCACCTTCGGACGCTGCTGCCATCCCATTCCCGGCGATCGCATCCTGGGCTTTCTCAGCAGTGGACGGGGCATCGTCATCCATACCCAGAGTTGCCGGAACCTGAGCGAGTACCGCAAGCACCCGGACAAGTGGATCGATGTGCAGTGGGCGGACCATCCGGATCGCGAGTTTTCCGTCGAGATCCGCATGGAAGCGACCAACCAACGCGGCGTACTGGCCCAGATCACCGCCGAAATGGCCCGCATGGATGCCAACATCGAGCATGTGACGGTCGATGAGAAATATGGTCAAACCGCCTCCCTGGTGTTCACCCTCACCGTGCGCGACCGGCTGCATCTGGCCCGCATCCTGCGCCACCTGCACGCCATGACGTGCGTGATCCGAGTCACACGCGGCAAATCCTGAGCGATCAATCGGTCATAATGGGGGCTTGTCTCGGGAGTTCCCTATGACCCGTACCGCCATCCACACGGCTGACGCGCCCCAGGCCATCGGCCCCTACAGTCAGGCCGTCCGCGCAGGAGGCTTGCTGTTCCTGTCCGGCCAGATTCCCCTTGATCCTGCCAGCGGCGAGCTGGTGGCGGGTTCCATCGAGATCCAGACGCGCCGGGTACTGGACAATCTCGCCGCGGTGGCCCGAGCGGGCGGCAGCGATCTGGATCGCGTCGTGAAAGTGACGGTTTATCTTGTTGACCTGTCCCATTTCGCGGCGGTAAACGCAGTGATGGCGGCGTATTTCCAGGCGCCTTATCCGGCCCGCGCCGTACTGGGTGTGGCCGCCTTGCCGCGCGGTGCGGCGATTGAAATCGAGGCAGTGTGTCTCGTCTAGACCCGCATGGCTAAACGTGATTCCCAGGCCGTCGCGCACGCGCCGCGCGCCGTGCAGCCTGCCGACGCGGCCTTGAGGCAGCTGGTCACCCGCCTGGGCCTGCGCCAGCCCCACGAACTGCTATTCCATCTGCCCCTGCGTTATGAGGATCACACCCGCCTAACGGCCTTGGATGCGCTGCGTCCGGGCGCGCCGACACTAATCGAAGGGGAGATCCTGCAGGTGCAGGCCGCCCCCGGACGGCGGCCGGGCCTGTGGCTGCGTCTGGGCGATGGGCGTGGCGTCATCGATTTGAGGTTTTTCCGGGTGGTGCCCGCCCAGCGCAAGACCTGGCAGGTCGGAGCGCGATTGCGCTGCCATGGCGTGGTGCGGGCCGGGGTGTATGGCTTCGAAATGACGCACCCCAGTTGCCGCCTGGTGCAGTCGGGACAACCGCTTCCCGAGCGCGCCTTGGCGATCTATCCCACCGTGGCAGGCGTTTCCCAGGATCGGCTGCGCCGCACGGTGGCGGATCTGCTGGCGCGATTGCCCGCAGTGGGACTGGGAGAGGCCTTGCCCGCTGCGCGCCGCCACGCCTTGGGGCTGATGGCGCTGGAGGAGGCATTGCAGGTGTTGCATGCGCCTCTGCCTCAGCAGATTGAATCCGTGCAGGCG
>JBATEM010000016.1:0-1719 GCA_049664005.1 Candidatus Macondimonas sp. | reverse complement strand
GTGCGGGAGAAACTGATCTACTATCCCACCGTGACCCGCGAGCCGTTCGTCAACCAGGGCCGTCTGAATGACCTGATGGCCTCCGGCAAGCTGTTCGCGGATATCGGCCTGCCCGCCATGAATCGTGCCGATGACCGGGCCATGTTGTGTGGCAGTCCCGGCATGCTGGATTCGATCTGCGCGGTGCTGGACGGTTGGGGTTTCGAAGTGTCCCCCAAGATCGGCTATGCCGGCGACTACGTCATCGAGCGGGCGTTCGTCGAAAAATAGCCTCCCGCCAGGCGCAGGACGCGCCGTCTGACCCACACACTTTTCCCGGGCAACCCAAGGAGCGGGTTTAATGGAAGAGACCCCTACGCTGCGCTGGCTCCGGCGCCTGCAGCGCATCCCCGGCCATCATCTGTGGCTTCATGCTGGCATCGCGCTGGCCGCCCCCTATTCGGCGACCATCCGGCCGCGCATCCTGCGCGCCGCGCCCGGACATCTGGAAATCGGCATGCGCAAGCGTCGCGCGGTGACCAATCATCTGGGCACCGTGCACGCTGCCGCGCTGGCGAATCTCATGGAATTGTGCGGTTCGCTGGCCGTGCAACTGGCTATTCCCGCCACCGCGCGCTGGATCCCGGCCGGGCTCGATATCCGCTATCTGCGCAAGGCGCGGACCGACCTCACGGCGGTCTGCCATTTCACGTCACCGTCCGACTGGCAGCGGAAACAGGACTGGCCAGTGACGATCACCGTGCACGATGCGCAGGGGGAGGCGGTGGCCGATGCCGTGCTGCACATGCGCATCGGACCGAAATACTGAAAACCTGCAAGCCTTGGCGTGACTTCGTGCCGCGCCGGGAAGGCGATGAACTGCAGGCGGACCCACAGCCGGCTGCCTCTGACGCCATCTCCATGGCGGCGTGCTGCTGTCGATGGTCGGACAGCGGCCCGCCGGAGGGAGCAAGCGAGCCACGTCGGGTGGCCCGCCGCGGTTCGAGGGCGCTTGCCGATGAATGGCGCATTTCGCGTCCCGGCTGAAGGCGCGCCCAGCCCAATCCATGACACCAGCCAGCCGCATCAAGCCCGCGACGGTTTCGCGCCAACCAGACTGAGCGCCACCGCCTCCGCCACCTTGATGCCATCGATCCCCGCCGAAAGGATGCCGCCGGCATAGCCTGCCCCTTCGCCCGCTGGGTACAGCCCTCGGGTATTCAGGCTCTGATAATCCGTGCCCCGGGTGATGCGGATGGGCGAAGAGGTGCGTGTTTCCACGCCGGTGAGCACGGCGTCTGCCATGGCGAAGCCACGGATCTGTTGATCAAAGGCTGGCAAGGCCTCGCGGAGGGCCGCGATGGCATAGGCCGGCAGGCTGGCATCGAGGGCGCCAAGCCGCACACCCGGTTGGTAGGACGGCAGCACGCTCCCGAAGGCGGTCGAGGGTCGGCTGGCCATGAAATCCCCCACCAACTGTGCCGGCGCATCGTAATTGTTGCCGCCCAGCACAAACGCCCGGGATTCCAGTTGGCGTTGCAGATCGATGCCGGCCAGCGGGCCGCCGGGATAGTCCTCTGGCGTAATGCCGACCACGATGGCGCTGTTGGCGTTGCGCTCGTTGCGTGAATACTGGCTCATGCCGTTGGTGACCACCCGTCCCGGCTCCGAGGTCGCTGCCACCACGGTGCCGCCCGGACACATGCAGAAGCTGTAGACCGAGCGGCCGTTCTTGCAGTG
>JBATEM010000015.1:0-9873 GCA_049664005.1 Candidatus Macondimonas sp. | reverse complement strand
ATCAAGCCGCACACCCAGTTCGAAGCCGAAGTGTATGTGCTGAGCAAGGAGGAGGGCGGGCGTCACACGCCGTTCTTCAATGGTTATCGGCCGCAGTTTTATTTCCGCACCACGGACGTGACGGGTGCGGTGGAGTTGCCGGAAGGCGTCGAGATGGTGATGCCGGGCGACAACATCAAGGTGGTGGTGCAGTTGATCAATCCGATCGCCATGGAAGAGGGCCTGCGCTTCGCCATTCGCGAAGGCGGCCGTACCGTCGGCGCCGGCGTCGTCTCCAAGGTGCTGAAGTAAGTTGCGTAAACAGGCGGTTCGAAGCCGATTTGACGTTTCGAATCGCCCTTGAGTTGATTTTAGGCCAGTAGTTCAATTGGTAGAGCACCGGTCTCCAAAACCGGGGGTTGGGGGTTCGAGTCCCTCCTGGCCTGCCATTTTTGTGTTGATTGTCAAGAGATGGCGGTAATCGAAATATGTCGAGTCATTCGATGAATGTCGAAGATGAATCGCCTAATCGTGCGTTGGAGGCCGCCAAGTGGTTGCTTTCCCTGGCGTTTGTTGGGGTTGGCATTGCGGCGTTCTATTACTTTCCCCAGTGGCTGTTGATTTTTCGGATCCTGCTCTTTCTGTCACTCATCAGCGTCTCGTTTCTGGTCGCTAGCCGCACGCACATTGGGATCTTGGCGGTTGTCTGGGTCAAGGATTCCATCCGTGAAGCCCGCAAGGTGGTCTGGCCCACGCGCGCCGAAACCATGCAAACCACCCTGGTCGTGCTGGGCATGGTGATGCTCATGGGCGTCATGTTGTGGATGGTGGACTGGTTTCTCGGCTTTATTCTGCGTCGCCTCACCGGCATGGGGGCTTGAGCATGACCATGCGTTGGTTTGTGGTGCAGGCTTATTCGGGTTTTGAACATCAGGTCAAGCGTTCACTTGAGGAATATATTCGCCGCGCCGGTTTGGAAGAACGGTTCGGTGAGATTTTGGTTCCGACCGAAGAAGTGATTGAGATGCGTGAGGGACAGAAGCGGCGCAGCGAGCGCAAGTTCTTCCCCGGATATGTCCTGGTCCAGATGGAAATGGCGGACGAAACCTGGCACTTGGTAAAGGAAGTTCCCAAGGTGCTCGGGTTCATTGGCGGCACCAAGGACCGGCCCGCGCCGATTAGTGATCGGGAAGCGCAGACCATTCTGGATCGCATCCGCGAAGGCGTTGAAAAGCCGCGTCCCAAGGTCTTGTTCGCGCCGGGCGAACAGGTGCGCGTGACCGATGGGCCTTTCAATGATTTCAATGGCACGGTCGAAGACGTGAATTACGAGAAGAACCGCTTGCGGGTCAGCGTGACGATTTTTGGTCGCTCTACGCCGGTCGATCTGGAGTTCTCTCAAGTCGAAAAAGTCTGAGCATCCGCTCGGCGAGCAACCGGGGAGCCGCGAGGCGTTTGAACCCGAGAGGTGATCATGGCCAAGAAAATTGATGCGTATATCAAGTTGCAGGTTCCGGCCGGAAAGGCCAATCCGAGCCCGCCCATCGGCCCGGCCCTGGGTCAGCGCGGCGTCAACATCATGGAATTCTGCAAGGCATTCAACGCCCATACCCAGAATGTCGAGCCTGGCTTGCCGCTGCCCGTGGTCATCACGGTGTACTCGGATCGCAGCTTCACTTTCATCACCAAGACCCCTCCCGCCAGTGTGCTGCTGAAGAAGGCGGCTGGCATTGCCAAGGGCAGCCCGATTCCCCATACCAACAAAGTCGGCAAGGTGAACCGGGAGCAGCTGGAGGAAATCGCGCGCACCAAGACCCCGGATTTGACAGCGGCGGATCTGGAAGCGGCGGTACGGACCATTGCGGGCAGCGCCCGCAGCATGGGCCTTGAAGTGGAGGGAGTCTGAGATGGCGAATGTAGGCAAGCGGATGCGGGCAATCCAGGAAAAGATCCAGCCTGGAAAGTCCTATCCGATCGATGATGCCCTGAGCTTGATCAAGGACTGCGCCAGCGCCAAGTTTCTGGAGTCCGTCGATGTGGCCGTGAATCTGGGCGTTGATCCGCGCAAATCCGACCAGGTGGTGCGCGGCGCGACAGTGCTTCCCAATGGCACCGGCAAGACGGTTCGGGTCGCGGTGTTCGCCCAAGGCGCCAATGCCGAGGCGGCCAAGGAAGCCGGCGCCGATATCGTTGGATTCGAGGATCTGGCGGAACAAGTCAAGGCCGGTCAGATGAACTTCGATGTCGTGATCGCCAGTCCTGATGCCATGCGCGTGGTCGGCCAGCTCGGTCCCGTCCTCGGTCCGCGTGGCCTGATGCCCAATCCCAAGGTGGGTACGGTGACGCCCGATGTGGCGGGCGCCGTGCGCAATGCCAAGGGGGGACAGGTGCGTTACCGCACCGACAAGACCGGCATCATCCACTGCAGCATCGGCAAGTCGAACTTCGAAGTTCAGGCCCTGCGGGAGAACCTTCAGTCATTGCTGGCTGATTTGCAGAAGGCCAAGCCGGCCACTGCCAAGGGCATTTATGTGAAGCGCATCACGGTGTCTTCAACCATGGGCCCCGGGATTCCCGTAGACCAGGGTAGCTTGGCTGTTTGATGTTGGACTCAAGAAAGGTTTTGTCAACCGCTGCAAGGCGGACGTCAAAGACCGCAGGTGAGCCGTTGCCAGGAGGCACGGCTCTTAATGGGCAACCGGCCTGCGTAGACGATGGTCCCGATCAGGCTTTCCCTGGCGAGGCGCATCGTAAAGGAGGCGAAACGGCAAGGACGCTGTTTCGTTGGTGTCATTCCGGGCGGACTATCGCCCGAGCCAGGAGGTAAGCATGCCGCTCAAGCTGGAAGGCAAAGTGGCCTTGGTTTCCGAGGTCAATGAGGTGGCTGCCCAGGCGCATTCCGTGATCGCCGCCGAGTATCGGGGGCTGAAGGTCGCGGAAATGGACGAGCTGCGCAAAAAGGCGCGCAACGATCAGGTATATCTGCGGGTGGTCAAGAACACCCTTGCCCGTCGGGCGCTGGAGGGGACGAGTTTCGAACCCTTGGGCGAACGATTGGTGGGGCCGCTGGTTCTTGGGTTTTCGATGCAGGACCCCGGAGCGGTGGCGCGATTGTTCAAGGACTTTGCCAAGTCCCACGACAAGTTCCAGGTCAAGGCGCTGGCCATTTCCGGCCAGGTTCTCGAAGCCACCGACCTGGATCGCCTTGCCAGTCTGCCCACCCGTGACCAGGCCATTGCCATGCTCATGGGGGTCATGAAAGCGCCGATCGAGAAGTTTGTTCGCACGGTCAACGAGCCCGTGGCCAAGATGGTCCGTACGCTCGCGGCAGTCCGCGATCAAAAACAGGCAGCCTGATCCGCCCGCGAAACCAAGGGCAGCGATCCGATATCGGGATTCATTGTTATTTATTTTGTAGGAGTTTAATTCAATGGCTGTTTCCAAAGAGGAAATCCTTGACGCCATCAGCAACATGACGGTCGTCGAGATTGTGGATCTTATCTCTGCCATGGAAGAGAAGTTCGGCGTATCCGCGGCGGCTGCCGTTGCGGCCGCGCCGGTCGCGATGGCTGTGGCCGAGGCTGTCGAAGAGCAGACCGAGTTCAACGTCATCATGACCAGCTTCGGTGCGAACAAGGTCAACGTCATCAAGGTCGTTCGTGGCCTCACCGGCTTGGGTTTGAAGGAAGCGAAAGACTTGGTGGAAGCGGTTCCCGCCACCATCAAGGAAGCCGTGCCCAAGGCCGAAGCCGATGACGTCAAGAAGCAACTGGAAGAAGCCGGCGCTACCGCCGAGGTCAAGTAATCGCCTTGTCGTTGAAAAGCGGCAATTTTAGATGATGAGGGGGCTGGTGGCATGCGCCGCCGGCCTCCTTTTGCTTACCGGTCCTCCGTATAAGGGATTGGCTTCCGCGCCTTACGGAACCCGTCGGCTTCCCCAACAGGCCGGCAGAAACGCCGAGGGATAACTCCATGCCTTACTCGTTTACCGAAAAAAAGCGTTTTCGCAAGGATTTTGCCAAGTTGCCGACGGTACTGGAAGTTCCGTACCTGCTGGCGATTCAGCTCGACTCCTATCGCGAATTCCTGCAACTCGACGTTCCTGCGACACAGCGACAGGAGCGGGGAATTCACGCAGCGCTTAAAACCGTTTTTCCCATCGAGAGTTATTCGGGTAATGCGCGTTTGGAGTATGTCGATTACCGGCTTGGCGATCCAGCGTTCGATATCAAGGAATGCCAACAGCGCGGGATCACCTACTCCGCTCCGCTGAGGGTCAAGGTGCGTCTGGTCCTGTTCGACAAGGACAGCCCAGCGTCGAAAAAGATTACTAAGGAAATCAAGGAACAGGAAGTGTACATGGGCGAATTGCCGCTCATGACCGAGAATGGCACGTTCGTGATCAATGGCACCGAGCGGGTGATTGTCTCGCAGATGCATCGGTCTCCCGGCGTCTTCTTTGATCATGACCGTGGCAAGACCCATTCCTCGGGAAAGGTCCTTTATTCCGCCCGTATCATTCCCTATCGCGGCTCCTGGCTGGATTTTGAATTCGACGCCAAGGATCTGCTGTATGCCCGCATCGACCGTCGGCGCAAATTGCCCGTCACGGTGTTGTTGCGGGCCTTGGGTATCCAGCCCCAGGAAATGTTGGAGCTGTTTTTCGAGCACAACATCTTTCATCTGTCCCGGGACGAGGTCACCTTGGAACTGGTGCCCGAACGCTTGCGCGGGGAACTGGCGAGCTTCGAGATCCGGATCGGCGACCAGGTGCTGGTTGAGGAAGGTCGGCGCGTGACGGCGCGTCATATCCGCGAGCTGGAAAAAGCGGGCGTCACCCAATTGACGGTTCCGCCTGAGTACCTGATCGGCAAGATCGCGGCCCATGACGTCATTGATGCGAGCACCGGCGAATTACTGGTGCGGGCGAACGACGAGCTGACCCCAGCCCAGGTTTCGGCTTTGCGCGCCGCCGGGGTGGGTGATTTGCGCACCCTTTACGTCAATGATCTGGACCGTGGGGCTTATGTCTCCAGTACCTTGCGCGTCGATTCAACGAGTACGCAGCTTGAGGCATTGGTTGAAATCTACCGCATGATGCGGCCGGGTGAGCCGCCCACCAAGGAAGCTGCCGAGGCGCTGTTCCAGAACCTGTTCTTCTCGTTTGATCGTTATGATCTTTCCGCTGTCGGCCGGATGAAGTTCAACCGCCGTTTGGGTCGGGATGAAATCACCGGCCCCGGGATTTTGAGCAAAGACGACATTGTCGAGGTGGTGCGGGCACTGATTGACATCCGCAATGGTAACGGCCAGGTGGATGACATCGATCATCTGGGCAACCGCCGAGTGCGATCGGTCGGGGAAATGACCGAGAACGTCTTCCGCATTGGTTTGGTGCGTGTGGAGCGTGCGGTCAAGGAACGCCTGTCCATGGCCGAGAGCGAAGGCCTGATGCCGCAAGAGCTGATCAACGCCAAGCCGGTGGCGGCCGCGATCAAGGAATTCTTCGGTTCCTCCCAGCTCTCCCAGTTCATGGACCAGAACAACCCCTTGTCCGAGGTGACCCACAAGCGCCGCGTGTCTGCCCTGGGGCCAGGTGGATTGACCCGCGAGCGGGCGGGCTTCGAGGTGCGGGACGTGCATCCCACCCACTATGGTCGGGTTTGTCCTATCGAGACGCCGGAAGGCCCCAATATCGGGCTCATCAACTCCTTGTCCGTCTATGCGCGCACGAATCCCTATGGTTTTCTCGAAACGCCATGCCGCAAGGTGGTGGATGGCCAGGTGACCACCGAAGTCGAGTATCTGTCGGCGATCGAGGAAGGGCGTTATGCCATCGCCCAGGCCAATGCACGGCTGGATGAGAATAACTGTCTGGTCGATGACCTGGTGTCATGTCGATTCCAGAATGAGTTCACCCTCATGCCCAAGGCGCGGGTGAATTTCATGGATGTCTCGCCGCGGCAGATTGTTTCGGTGGCGGCCTCCCTGATCCCGTTCCTGGAACATGACGACGCCAACCGCGCCCTGATGGGTTCCAACATGCAACGCCAGGCGGTGCCGACCTTGCGCGCCGACAAGCCTTTGGTGGGAACGGGCATGGAGCGCACCGTAGCCATCGACTCCGGCGTGTCCGTGGTGGCGCGCCGGGGTGGCGTGGTCGACAAGGTGGACGCGGCCCGTATCGTGGTGCGGGTGAACGACGAGGAGACCGAAGCGGGCGAGCCCGGCGTGGACATCTACACCCTGATCAAGTACGTGCGGTCGAACCAGAACACCTGCATGAACCAGCGGCCACTGGTAAAGTCCGGCGATATCATCAGCCGGGGTGATGTGTTGGCGGACGGCCCATCCACGGATCTTGGGGAGCTGGCGCTGGGGCAGAATTGCCTGGTCGCCTTCATGCCTTGGAACGGTTACAACTTCGAGGACTCCATCCTCATCTCACAGCGCCTGGTTCAGGAAGATCGGTTCACGACCATCCATATTGAAGAACTGACCTGTGTGGCCCGGGACACCAAGCTCGGGTCCGAGGAAATCAGCGCGGACATTCCCAATGTCAGCGAAACAGCCCTGGGCAAGCTGGACGAATCGGGCATCGCATTCATCGGCGCCGAGGTCAAGGCCGGCGACATCCTGGTGGGCAAGGTCACGCCGAAGGGTGAAACCCAGCTCACCCCGGAGGAAAAACTGCTGCGGGCCATTTTCGGTGAGAAAGCGTCTGATGTGAAGGATACCTCGCTCCGCGTGCCACCGGGCATGGATGGGCATGTCATTGACGTGCACGTCTTTACCCGCGACGGCGTGGACAAGGATGATCGTGCGCTGGCGACCGAAAGATCGGAGCTCGCCGCGGTACGCAAGGATCTCAATGATCAGTTGCGCATTCTCGAAGAGGACACTTACCAGCGCATGGCACGGCTGTTGGTCGGCAAGTCTGCCGATGGCGGACCGAAGGGGCTTCGTACAGGCGCGACGGTTGGCCAGGACTACCTGGATGCGCTGTCACGCGAGAAGTGGTTCGAGATCCGGCTACAGGACGAGGATGCCAATCGCAGCCTGGAGCGTATGGCAGAGCAGCTGCGACTGCAGCGCGAAGCCTTCGATCAGCGTTTTGAAGAGAAGCGCCGCAAGATTACGGCAGGTGATGATCTCGCCCCAGGCGTATTGAAGATGGTCAAGGTCTTCCTGGCCGTGAAGCGGCGCATTCAGCCGGGCGACAAGATGGCGGGCCGTCACGGCAACAAGGGCGTGATTTCGCAGATCGTCCCCGTGGAGGACATGCCTTACATGGCGGATGGCACGCCGGTCGACATCGTGCTCAATCCGCTGGGCGTGCCCTCACGCATGAACATCGGCCAGGTACTGGAGACCCATCTGGGGTTTGCCGCCAAGGGATTGGGAATCAAGATCGGCCGCATGATCGATGCCCACCGCAACGCCGGTGAAATGCGGGAATTCCTGGACCAGATCTACAACCAGATCGGGAATGGCCGGCAGAAAGTGACACTGGATGATTTGTCCGATGAGGACATCTTTGAACTGTCCCGTAATCTGCGCGGGGGCGTGCCGATGGCCACGCCGGTATTCGACGGTGCCGACGAAACGGAAATCAAGGCGATGCTGCGTCTCGCCGATCTGCCCGAATCCGGTCAGTTGCAGCTATTCGACGGCCGCACTGGCGAATCGTTTGCCCGCCCGGTGACGGTTGGCTATATGTACATGCTCAAGCTCAACCATTTGGTGGATGACAAGGTCCATGCCCGCTCCACCGGACCCTACAGCTTGGTGACCCAGCAGCCGCTGGGAGGCAAGGCCCAGTTTGGCGGCCAGCGTTTCGGGGAGATGGAAGTCTGGGCGCTTGAGGCCTATGGCGCGTCCTATACACTGCAGGAAATGCTGACGGTCAAATCGGATGATGTGCAGGGGCGGACCCGGATGTACAAGAGCATCGTGGATGGCGATCACCGCATGGATGCCGGCATGCCGGAATCCTTCAATGTGCTGGTGAAGGAAATCCGGTCGTTGGGCATCAATATTGAGTTGGAACAGGAATGAGCGGCAGCCGCCGCCCATCCGGTGACCCGCGCGCCAAGTCGCAGGAGTGACGATGAAAGATCTGCTGAGCTTCATCAAACAACAAGATCAGATTGCGGATTTCGACAATATCCGCATTGGGCTGGCTTCCCCGGAGAGAATCCGTTCGTGGTCTTTCGGAGAGGTCAAAAAGCCCGAGACGATCAATTACCGCACCTTCAAACCGGAGCGGGATGGCCTGTTCTGCGCCAAGATCTTCGGTCCGGTGAAGGACTACGAGTGCCTGTGTGGCAAGTACAAGCGCCTCAAGCACCGCGGCGTGGTGTGTGAGAAGTGCGGCGTCGAGGTGACACAGGCCAAGGTGCGCCGCGAGCGCATGGGGCATATCGAGCTGGCCAGTCCCACGGCCCACATCTGGTTCCTGAAATCCCTGCCGTCGCGTATCGGGCTCATGCTGGACATGACCCTGCGCGACATCGAGCGGGTGCTGTACTTCGAGTCCTATCTGGTGATCGATCCCGGCATGACGCCGCTGGAGCGGGGACAGATCCTCTCCGAGGAGGCCTATCTCGACGCCATTGAAGAGCATGGGGATGAATTCGACGCCCGCATGGGGGCCGAAGCCATCGACCAGATGCTGAAAAGCATCGATCTGCCCAAAGACGCCGTGCGTCTGCGGGAAGAAATGGCCGGCACCAACTCGGAAACCAAGATCAAGCGCCTGTCCAAGCGACTGAAGCTGATCGAATCCTTCGTCGAGTCGGGCAATCGGCCCGAATGGATGATTCTGAAAGTTTTGCCGGTGCTGCCGCCGGAATTGCGTCCACTGGTGCCGCTGGATGGCGGACGTTTCGCCACCTCCGATCTGAACGATCTGTATCGGCGTGTCATCAATCGCAACAACCGCCTCAAGCGCCTGCTGGAACTGGCCGCCCCCGACATCATCGTGCGCAATGAAAAGCGCATGCTGCAGGAGTCGGTGGACGCCCTGCTGGACAACGGCCGTCGCGGTCGGGCCATCACGGGTTCCAACAAGCGTCCGCTCAAGTCGCTCGCCGACATGATCAAGGGCAAGCAAGGCCGGTTCAGGCAGAACCTGCTGGGCAAGCGCGTCGACTATTCCGGCCGCTCGGTGATCGTGGTGGGGCCGACCCTCCGCTTGCACCAGTGCGGTCTGCCCAAGCGCATGGCCCTGGAACTGTTCAAGCCATTCGTGTTCTCGCGGCTGCAACGCCTGGGGATTGCGACCACCATCAAGGCCGCCAAGCGCATGGTGGAACGGGAGGAGCCGCAGGTCTGGGACATGCTGGAGGAGGTGATCCGCGAACATCCCGTGCTGCTCAACCGTGCGCCGACCTTGCATCGTCTGGGCATTCAGGCGTTTGAGCCCGTCCTGATCGAGGGCAAGGCGATCCAGTTGCACCCGCTGGTGTGCACGGCATTCAACGCCGACTTCGACGGCGACCAGATGGCGGTGCACGTCCCGTTGTCGCTGGAAGCGCAGCTCGAAGCCCGCGCTTTGATGATGTCGACCAACAATATCCTCTCGCCCGCCTCCGGGGAGCCCATTGTGGTGCCGACCCAGGACGTGGTGCTGGGGCTGTACTGGATGACCCGTGAGCGCGTCGGCGGCCTGGGTGAAGGCATGGTCTTCGCCGACGTGGCGGAGGCCGATCGGGCCTATCGCAACGGCATGGTCGATCTTCAGGCGCGCGTCAAGGTGCGTTTGAGTGACCGGGTGATCGATGATGCCGGCGACAAGCAGGCACGGACCCGCTTGATGGAGACTACCGTCGGCCGGGCGCTGTTGTCGCAGATCTTGCCGGAAGGCTTGCCTTTCGAAATGATCAACCGCGA
>JBATEM010000014.1:0-3103 GCA_049664005.1 Candidatus Macondimonas sp. | reverse complement strand
ATAGTGCCCTTGCCGTAATCGGACAGCACCACCACATCGACACCTTCGAGATGGGCGGCAAAGGACTCAGCCAGCCGTGCCGCTGCCTGATCGGGAAAAAGCCGTTCAAAATCCAGCCGCAACAATTGCTGGTGGCGACTCATCACACGCAATTTGGTGATGGTCGGCACGCCATGAACCCCAAGGAGGCTGCACGCCACTCCAGCCGTTTCGAGAAGTTCCCGCAAGTCGCGCGCCGCATCATCCTCCCCGCACAGGCCCAGGAGACGGGTTTCAATGCCAAGGGCTGCGAGATTCACCGCCACGTTACCGGCGCCACCGGGCCGCTCTTCCCGGCTGTCCACGCGCACAATGGGAACCGGGGCTTCCGGGGAAATGCGCGCCGTGTCGCCATGCCAGTAGCGATCGAGCATCACATCGCCCGCTACAAGCGCCTTTAAGCCTTTAAAATCAGGAGTCTGTATCGACATGCCGGGCCTGCTCAAAAACCTGGCTGGATCATAGCATGGGCGCATGAAAGCTTTGTTAGACTGCGGCTTTTGATATGGATTCCCCCATGGAGCATCCTCCCCGCAGACTCCTGCATCCCCGTCACTGGCCCATGTGGGGGCTCATGGGGGGATTGTGGCTCATGGCCCAGCTGCCCTATCGAATGCAGATGCGCATTGGCCGCGCCCTGGGACGTTCGTTCGCCTATCTTGCACGACACCGGCGTCATGTCGCTGCGCGCAATCTGGCGCTCTGCTTTCCCGAATTGGATGCGGCGCAGCGCGCCGACCTCCTGCGGGCGCATTTCGAATCGCTGGGAATGGGCCTCATCGAACTGCCGCTAGCGTGGTGGGCGCCAAGCTCGCGGCTCGAAGGACGCCTGCGGCTGGAGGGATTGGAACACCTGCAAGCCGTTCAGGCACGCGGCCAGGGCGCCATCCTGCTGAGTGGCCATTTCACTTCGATCGATATCTGTGGGCGTCTGTTCGCGCCCCATGCCGATGTGGATATCCTCTTCCGCATCCAGGACAATCCAGTGATCGAGCATTTCCTTGGCGGACATCGCAGGCAATGCTTCCGCCATACCATCGAACGCCATGACATCCGGGCCATGGTGCGGACGCTGCGGCGAGGTCGCACCATCTGGTATGCCCCCGACCAGAATTATCGCGGCAGCAACAGCGCGCTGGTGCCTTTCTTCGGCCATCCCACCCCCACCAACACCGGGACCGCGCGCCTGGCCCGCATGACTGGAGCTGCCGTGTTGCCGTTTTCCATGGAACGGCAACTGGAAACGGGCAAATACGTGATCCGCATCGATCCACCGCTGGAGGATTTCCCCAGCAATGATCCGATTGCCGACACGCAGCGCCAGAACGAGATTCTGGAAGCACAGATCCGGCGCTGCCCTGCCCAATATCTATGGGTGCATGAGCGCTTCAAGAAGCGACCACCGCCGTTGCCGGATGTCTACGCGCGGGATTTCTCGCCGCCATAACCGACCAACAGGCGATCCCAGTCAACAGCGGTAAAGGCCAAGCCGGGACGGCGCATACGCGCCTTGAGCAGGGAGCGATACAAGCGCCTCAGGTTGGCGCGCTGCCAATGGGATCGAGGGACACGATGTCGGCCCCGATCAAAATCCAGCAGGAACACCCGTTGTTCCCCATCCACCAGGATGTTGTCCAGATTCAAGTCGGCATGGTAGATGCCGGCATGATGAAATCGATTGATGCAGGCCCCCACGCTCTCCCACAGCCCTTCGGGAATGACCGGGGCTTGCAACACACTGGACAGCGGCTCGGCCGCGATGCGTTCGGTGATCATGTCGGCTTGATACCATAGCCGGTTGACACGCTGCACCCGTGCCGCGATCGGCCGGGGAACCGGCAGCCCAGCCCGATAGAGATCATAAAGGAGATGCCATTCCCGCCACGGCCGGCTGCGGGCCAGTCCCGTCCACAGGTAACGATCCCGAGTCAAGCGGCCCATCCAGCCGCCGCGGCGGAAATGGCGCAGCACCCATTCCTGCCCCGATCGGACAATCAAATGCACCTGCCCGCGCCCACCGGGAACGGGCAGCACCTCGGCCTGCGCGCGCCAGTGATCGGGATCGAAAAAATGGGCCGACGGTCGCTCCAGGCGGATGGCGTCATAGACCATGGCGCCGTTGGGAAGGTGCCGGTAAGACGCCTTGATGAGGGGCTCGATGGGCAGTCGGCGCAGCGCGCGACCCCAGCTGTCCTCGATCTGGAGTACGCTCACCGGAACATCCCGAACACAGAGCGGTGGCAGGGTTTCACTGCGGCATCACTTCGATAGTCACGCGCTCGGACAGGACCGGCGGCCGGTGGGGGACATGATTCGCATCCCCCATCAGCAATTGCAGCGTATGCCGGCCGGGTGTCAGATCCAGCGTCGTTTCAGTCTGCCCATTGCCGAAATGGCGGTGATGGGCATCCGACGGGATAGGTTGGCCGGCAGCAGGTGGTTGCTCCAGATCCACCAGCAGATGGTGATGTCCGGTGGTTTCCTTGACAGTGCCCGCTGGCGCCACCCCCATGCCCTTGAGGCCAAAACGGACCGTAACCGGCCCGCGGATCTGCTCCCCATCCCGGGGGGTGATGAAATAGACCGCTGCACCGGGCGGCGCTGGCGTCGTCGGAAGTTCGGCCCAGAGCGGTCCCGCGAGGATCGCGAGGGTCAACAAGGTGGCGGCTTGAATGCGTCGAATCATGACATGGCTCCCGGAATTCACGGCCCCTCGGCCGCGTTAATGGGACCGCCGAAAAATCATAACATTCATTCGCAATCAAATTGTCATGAAGGCTTCATCTTCGGGCAACGGAAAATATGTTGCACTCCAGGCAGAATGCCGCGGGTCTGAAGCGAGAATGCAGACAACCTGCCGCACCCTTGGCAGGCCGCCAGCCATCCGCTAGGCTTGCGTGCAGCACCGGTTGATCCGGCCCCTCATCATCCCTGCAAATATGGACGGACCTTGCCATGGCCCAGACCCGCTTGTTCACCTCCGAGTCGGTATCCGAAGGACATCCCGACAAGGTGTGTGATCAAATCTCCGATGCCGTGCTGGACGCCATCCTGGCCCAGGACC
>JBATEM010000013.1:0-7450 GCA_049664005.1 Candidatus Macondimonas sp. | reverse complement strand
TGGACCCTGGCGGCGCAGGCGGACATGACCCAGGTTTGGCGCCTGGAAGACGGCCAGCCGCTGACCGTGGAATCCCGCGACGACCAGACCCTGCGGCTGAGCTGGAACGGCCAGGTGCTGTTGTTCCGCGAGGGGCGCGGCTATTGGGTACGCTGGCTGGATGGCGTGTGGCAGGTTGTTGATCTGGAGGATGCTCAACAAGGCCCCTTCGGTCCCTTGTTGCAATCGCTGTTGGCCGAGGCGGGGCCGTTGGGACCGGTGTCTTTCCGGCTGGCGGGAACGACCGGGGCGCAGGAGCAGGTCGCGGGGATCGCCGGCATGGTCTACAACGCCACCGGCCAGCTTCCCGACGGGACGCAAGTTGCGGAAACCGTGGTTCTGGCCGCCGATCCCGACATGCAACGGGTGCAAGGGACGCTGGTGGGGCATTTGCGCCGCTATGGTCGCTTGCTGGGCATGGGGTCGCTCGATCTGCCGCCCGAGCTGGAGCGGGATGGCGGCTTGGCGCTGCTGCGCTATGGCAAAGAGGTCAAGCTGGAGCGGCTTTCCAAGGCGCCGATCGCCGAAGAGCGCCTGGAATTGCCCGCCGCGCCGTTGCCGTCGCGGATCCCGTGGCCCGTCGCGCCCTGACGTGAATGCTGCTTTTCATCGTGGCTTGCGCCCAGGAAATCATGCCGCGTGGGGCGCTGCGGGGAGGGGGTTTCCACGGCGTCAACGTTTGGCCTGCGCCCTGGCCTGCTCCGCGCGTCGGCGGCGTTCCTGCTTGGGATCGACCGGCAGCGGACGATAGATCTCGACGCGATCACCCGTAACCACCGGGCTGTCCGGATCCCGCAATTCACCAAAGACCCCTGCCGGCGCGGACAAAAGACCCGGCTCCTCGAGCAAGACCGCCAGCCCGCTGGCCCGCACCGCTTCCCGCACACTGGACCCGGCCGGCAGGCTGACCGCCACCCGCCACGCCCGTTCTGGAAGCGCATACACCACCGTCACGGCCACTTCGGCCTCCTGATCCCGCATCGCCAGTCCCCGTCTTCAAGCTTCCGGCCGTTCTGCGTGCGACACGGGCTTGCTCTATAATCGGGCGCAAATGTCCAAACACCCCTCAAGCGGCCATGGTACGGGTTCCACCATCGCCGTCAATAAAAAAGCCCGACACGACTTCTTCATCGAAGAACGCTTTGAAGCCGGCATCGTCCTGGAGGGCTGGGAGGCGAAAAGCCTGCGCGCCGGCCGGGTGCAACTGGTGGACAGCTACGTCATCATCCGCAACAACGAAGCTTGGCTGCTGGGGGCATTGATCAACCCCCTGCCTACGGTGTCCACGCATTTCGTCCCCGAAGCCCAGCGCACCCGCAAGCTGCTGCTGCACCGCCACGAACTCGACGGCCTGATCGGCGCGGTGGAACGCAAGGGCTATACCATCCTCGCCCTGTCGATGTACTGGAAGCAAGGGCGCTGCAAGGTGGAGCTGGGGCTGGCCAAGGGCAAACAGGCCCACGACAAGCGCGCCACCGAGCGCGATCGCGACTGGGCGCGCGAAAAGGGCCGTCTGATGAAACACGCACGCTGACAGGGAACTTCGCCTCAGGTACACTGGTCTGACCTTACAACACAAGGGGGCGACCTGGTTTCGACGTGGGTCGCGAAACCCGAGGTGCATGCCGAGGTGCAGTGACCCTCGTAAATCACACTGCAAAAAAAATAGTTGCCAACGACGACAACTACGCACTCGCCGCCTAAACACCGGTAGGGTGCCGTCTGACCGGGGCCGTGTCTGTGCGCTCGGGCTCCAGGCGTCATCTCTCACAGAATCGCGGTCTCACCTGCCCGGGGTCGAACCGCTAAAACCAGCCGGGATCGCCGTCTGTTTTCCCTGCCCGTCGGGTAGCAGCCGGTTAAAACAATAGACTGGGACAAGCATGTAGAGCCAACGGCAGAGGGCTTGCGGACGCGGGTTCGATTCCCGCCGCCTCCACCAACACCCAAACCCCAACCGTTCGCGGTTGGGGTTTTTTATTTTCACGCCATCCATGGCGCTCACTCTCCGTGCCGCCGCTATGCGACGTTCGGCGCCGCTCCCGTGGCCCTCCTGTGGCGCTCGTCTTGCCTGATCGCGCCGGCTCCTGCGTGTTGTTGGGGGTTCCTGCGGAAGTCTGCGGACTTCGCCGGTCAGCCCGTCAGCCAGTTTCGCGCCGCATTCCACTCTCTCCTGGCCATTCCTCGCTCCGACCTCGCTCCCTTGAACTGGCCCGAAGGCCGCAAAGTCCGCGACCACCCCAATTACAGATCAATGGGTTACGCGCTGACGAATCAAGTGGTTGGATTGCAGCATCGGCAGGCGGTGAATACCGGCTCGGCGCTGTTCGCGGAGCAATTCGCCCAATTCGAAGCCGTAGCTTTAATGGGTGATGGTGGCAATGATCGCTGTTTTCACGGGTTCGTTCGCAGGCAAAAAACTGCTGCGCAAAGTCACGTTCCGAACCGTGCAGCTTGTCATTGCGGTAGGCATGTTGCTGATCGGTATACGTCTCACTTCGAGGCTACTGTGAGTTTTTGCGCCCCGCAACGACCAGAAAACTGCCAAAAGGCAACCGCCCGGACAGGCACCGCTCCGTCTGCCGGGCGAGCGGCGAGCCGGAAGCCAACAGCACGGCAGTTCGGATCTGAAGGTCGCAAACCGGTAAATCCGCCAAGGCTTTCCGCAGCTCCCGATGGGTGTGCCAATGTGCGCCCCGATATGCCCCGCTCCCACCATCGTGCCCTTTCTTCCACCACAGCAGGCTGTGGCGGTTCAGCACCCCGACAGCGAAGCGATCGCTGGTGACGCGAACGATTTCGGACAGCGCCTGCGGCCAATCGGCGATAAAACAGAGCGCCGTCACCGACATCACCTTGTGGAAACTGTTAGTTGCGAAAGGCAGGCGGCACGCGTCAGCTTCCATATAGCGCGAACGGGTGTCGTGCTCACGCGCGAAGGCCAACGCTTCGGAGTCGATATCGGTGCCCGTGACATCTACACCAGCCAGTCCGGCAATGCGCCGAGTGAACCAGCCAGTTCCGCAACCGACATCGAGAACATGGTCACTAAACTGCGGCGTCAATAACTCGGTCAAGAGTCGGTATTCGGTTTCTCCGATCCAGCGCCCACGATCGGTGTCGTACCAGGCGTCGTACTCGGCCGCTTTCACGGGTGTGCCAAGCGCCGCCAAGCGGCGATCAGTGCGTCAGCCGCGCGCTCGATGTCGTGCATCGTTGTCATCCAGCCAGTGGACAGCCTGATGGCTCCCGCGGCCCGCGCCGCATCGATTCCCATCGCTGCAAGCACGCCACTGACGGCGTCGCCTTCGGAGTGACAAGCGGACCCCACGGAAGCTGCGACCACCGCAGCGGCTTCTGCCAGCAAAGCCCGACCGGCAACGCGAGGGAACGACACATGCAGCGTATTCGGCAGCCGGAATTCGGAATGACCATTGAGCATGAGGCCCGGTACTCCCTCGGACAACCGGGTATGCAGTGCATCTCGTAGTGCCGTCAAGCGCAGCGCGGCTTCGTCGAGCCACCCGGTAGCGAGCGTGGCTGCAGCCCCGAGCGCCACGATGTGCGGCACGTTCTCTGTCCCCGGGCGCAGCCCATGCTCTTGCTCGGCACCAAAGAGGATACCGGCGAGCGGGGTGCAGCGACGAACATAAAGGGCGCCTACGCCCTTGGGCGCGTAGAACTTGTGGCCCGCGAGGGTCAGAAGATCGACGCCAAGCACATCCACGTCGAGTGCAAGTTTGCCCGCCGACTGCGCTGCATCAGTGTGCATCAGACAGCCATGTCCCCGGACAACTTCCGCCAATTCGGCAATAGGCTGGATCGTGCCGATTTCATTGTTGGCATGCATCACCGAGACCAGGAATGTGTCGGGTCTGAGCGCTAGCCGCAAATCCTCCGGATCAATGC
Organism: Candidatus Macondimonas sp.; assembly: GCA_049664005.1. GTDB lineage: Bacteria > Pseudomonadota > Gammaproteobacteria > UBA5335 > UBA5335 > Macondimonas. The sequence continues at coordinate 3,502 of JBATEM010000013.1, read as the reverse complement.
GGCCATACCCATCCACCGGCAATGTCGTCACTTCCCAGCCAAGCGTCTTCAGATACTCGGCCGGCGCCATGACAGCGGGATGCTCAATCGCGCTCAGGATCAGATGACGCTTGTCCGGTGCGGCAACACGCGCGGCACCGAGCAGCGCCAGATTGTTTGCTTCGGTTGCGCTGCCGGTAAAGATCACCTCTTCCGACTGGGCGCCGATCAGGGCCGCGACCGCTTCCCGGGCCTGCATCACTGCTTGCCTTGCCCGTGTTCCATAGGGGTGTGACGAGGACGGGTTACCGAAGTGCTCGTTCAGGTACGGCAGCATCGCGGTCAGGACTTCAGGCGCCACGGGTGTCGTGGCGTTGTAGTCGAGGTAGATCGGTGGCGCTGCTTTCATGTTTCCAAATCCCGCCGCTTCTGTTCGTATTCTTCGCGGTCAATTTCGCCGCGTGCATAGCGTTCTTGCACGATCTCAAGCGGTGTCTTGTCGCGTGGCAGCGAGCGTCCGTCCTGCATGCGACGGTCCTGTGATTCCCGCATCAACCAGCGGAGCAACGCCACGATACCGAGAATGACGAATGCCCAGAACAGAATCATGAATAGGAAGCCGAAGCCCATACCCCAACCGCCAAATTCACTCCAGTTCCCCATCATTTCCTTCTCCTCGTTGAGTATCTGAATCGGTCATTGACCACTTGCTCGCCGCTACGCAGCCGTTTGCGCAAAGCTTGCGGCTCGATCGAGGGGCGGGTTGTTTGGGCTCGCTCATACATTTTCTCCGAATAGGGTTTCGTTCATCCGCACGGCCGCGATCACGCCGGACAGAAAAGTGAGCCCTGCTACCAGCCAGACGGCGGCGGCGAGGCCGAACAGGTCGGCCGTGAAGCCGGCCAAAAGCGCGCCGACCGCATAGCCGAGATCGCGCCAGAGCCGGTAGACGCCCACGGCGGAAGCGCGCCAGAGGGGATGGGCCACATCGCCGATGGCGGCCAGCAAGGTGGGATAGACCATCGCCGTGCCGACTCCAAGCAGCACTGCACCAAGGCTGAAATCGAAGAAATCCATAGCCAGTGCCGTGACCACGATGCCCACCGCCTGAACCCACATCCCCCAGACGATTAACTGCTTGCGGCCGATACGGTCGGAAAGGGCTCCGGTGAAAATTTGCGTCAGCCCCCAAACAGCCGGATAGATCGCGGCGAGCGTGCCGATCTGCGCGAGCGTCATGCCGGCAGCGGCGAAAACCAGAGGGAACAGGCCCCAGGCCATGCCATCATTGAGGTTGTTGACGAGCCCGGCCTGGCTGACGCTGGACAGGTTGTGGTCGGTCAGCGAGGTGCGGCGGAAGATTTCGCCCTGACTGGGCAGCTGCGTTTCATCCCCAGCGTGAAGCGCCCGCACTTCGTGGGTCACATGATGCCGAGTTTCGCGGACCGCCAGCAGCGAGAGCAACAAGCCAAGAACGACATAGGCGACCCCAAGGTAGAACGGCTCCGGCCGCAACCCGAAATGAGCCGCCAGCCAACCGGTGGCGAGCGCGCTGCCCGCCACGGCGAAATAGCCGGCAAACTCGTTGAGCCCCATCGCCAGACCGCGCTGCTTCGGACCCACCAGGTCGATCTTCATGATGACGGTAGTGGACCAGGTGAGGCCCTGGCTCACGCCCAGCAACACATTGGCGCCGACGATCCAGTTCCAATCGGGTGCCCACATCAGGATGAACGGCACTGGAGCGGCCACCAGCCATCCAGCCACCAGCACGTGTTTGCGGCCGTACCGGTCGGAAAGCCGCCCTGCAAAATAATTGGTCAGCGCCTTGGTGATGCCAAAAACGACGATGAAGGACAGAATTGCCGCCCGCGCCGCAATGTGGAACTCCTGCTCGGCAATGGCGGGCAGGATACTGCGCTCCAGGCCCACCATGGCGCCGACGAAGGCGTTGACCAGCACCAACAGCGAAAACTGACCCATGTTTTCGCGCAGCCCGAGGCGAATGGCGGCCGTGTGCATCGCTCAGTTTTCCAAGCCGAGGTTGAAGCGCACCATCGCATCCATCTCGGCCGGGCGCGGCGGAATCTCCTTCGTCACGTAGTCGATAAAGGCATCCCTCTCCATGGCAAGCGCTGGATTCCAGCGCTTCTCGAATCCCAGCGTCGAGGCCGGCTTGCCCGACAGACCGGCGCCGCAGACGCTGCCCGCCTGGTTCCCCGGATAGATTTCGATCTCATCGGGCAGTGACAGGAGCTTGGCGTGCAGGCTGTCGTGGAGCTTGCCCGCCATTTCCCGTGCCCGTCCGGCAAGGTCTGGACGGCCGATGGCGCCGACGAAGAGCGTGTCGCCGGTCACGACGAACCAGGGTGCCTCGCCCCGCCGCCTGTCAGTAACCAGCAGGCACAGACTATCCGGTGTATGCCCGGGCGTGTGTAGGACTTCAATCTTGACGTTGCCGATGTCGAGCATCTGGCCGTCCCGCAAGTGCAGGAAGTCGTACTTCACCCGGTCACGATTGGATTCGTGCAGGCAGTAAGGAGCATGGGCCCGTTGTGCCAGAGCCCGGCCCCCCGAGTAATGATCGGCATGAACGTGGGTGTCGATGACGTGCGTAATTTCGACCTTAGCCTCGCGAGCCGCCTCGATAAACCAGTCCTCGTCGCCCGCAACCACATCCACGGCGACGGCCTTGCCCAGTCCACCACAGCCGAAGAAGTAAGACAGGGAAGATTCCTTGGTGGCCAGTTGTTTGAAGAACATTGCTATTTCCTCTCAGAACACAAGAATCTTGTCGGCTTCCGCCGTCCAATCGGCGAGCTCCTTCAAGGTGCTACGACGTGCACCGGGAACCACTTGATCGTCGCTCAAACCTCGCGTATCCATGCACGTGCCGCACTGCTGGCCGATGAGAAGCTGCGCGCCGGGTTTTACGAGCGGCTGTCGGCCTACGCCAAGACCTTAGGGATCGCGGTATCCAGCGAACGTTTCATCACCGACACACCCGAGCAGAAGCTGCGCGCCTACAAGAACGACCTCAAGCGCTTCGTCAATCTGAAGGCGGCGGTGAAGCTGCGCTATGCCGAGTCAGTGGACTACCGCGACTTCGAGCCGCGTATCCAGAAGCTGCTGGACACTCATATCTCGGCCTCCGAGGTGGTGCAGCTGAACGCGCCGGTGAACATCTTCGACGAGGCCGCATTCCAGAAGGTGGTCGAGGAGCAAGGCGCGGGCGGCGAGAAGAACCTCGGGGCCAAGGCCGACATGATCGCCCACGCCACCAGGCGCGCCATCAACGAGCGGCTGGAGCAGGACCCCGCCTTCTACGAGAAGTTCTCCAGGCTGATCCAGCAGGCCATCGACGACTACCGCGCCAGGCGCCTATCCGATCTGGAATACCTGCAGCGGGTCACCGAGATCAAGGACGCCGTGGTTTCGCGCAAGGGTGATGACCTGCCGCCCGCGCTGAACAATGATGCCGACGCGGCTGCCGTCTATGGCCTGCTGCGCCCCTTCGTCGCGA
>JBATEM010000012.1:0-2873 GCA_049664005.1 Candidatus Macondimonas sp. | reverse complement strand
GGTGTTGATCGATGGCGTCCGGGTCGGTTCGGCCACCACCGGCACGGCAGCGCTGGAACTGATCCCCACCGACCAGATCGAGCGCATCGAGATCGTGCGTGGCCCCCGCGCCAGCCTCTACGGCGCCGATGCGATCGGCGGCGTCATTCAGATCTTCACCCGCCCCGGCGCAGGCAGCGGCTGGCAGGCCAGCGCCACCGGCGGCAGTTTCGGTACCTGGAGCGGGCGCGCTGCAACGAGAGGAGAGGTGGGCGATACCCGCTACTATCTCACGGTGTCGGGCCTCACCAGCGATGGCTACGATGTCCAGCAGGACGGCGCCGTTGGCAGCTTCGGTCCCAGTCCGATCGAGCCCGATGATGACCGCTATCGCAATACTGCTGTGAACCTCGGCGTGAACCACCGCTTGGCCAACGGCGCCGAACTCGGCGCTCAGGCCCTGCGCGCCCAAGGCCGCACCGACTACGACGGCTTCCCCAACCGCACCGATTTTGTCCAGCAAGTGCTCAGCGGCCATCTGGGCGGCGAAATAAGCGCGGGTTGGTACAGTCGGATCGCACTGGGCGAAAGCCGCGATGAGGCCGACAACCTGATTGACGGCGTCGATTATTCCACCTTCGACACGCGCCGCAGCAGCGCCAGTTGGCAAAACGACCTCAGCCTGCCCGGCCGGCAACTGCTCACCCTGGGCCTCGACGGCTGGCGCGACACCGTCGACAGCACCACGGCCTTCACGGAAGACACCCGAGACAACTGGGCCGTCTTCGCTCAGGACCAGATCACGCTGGGACGCCAACAGTTCATCCTTGGCCTGCGCCGCGACGACAATCAGGCCTTCGGCAGCGAGAGCACCGGCAATGCCACCTGGGGCGTGGCACTGCGCGACGATCTGCGACTGACCGCCAGTTATGGCACAGCCTACAAGGCACCCACTTTTAATGACCTGTATTACCCCAACGATGGCTTCTACGCCGGCAATCCGGATCTGCAGCCCGAAACCGCGCGCAACGCCGAACTCGGCCTGCGCTATGACCTCGCCCCCTTCACCCTGAGCGCCAGCGTGTTCCACAACGACATCGACGATCTGATCGTGTTCGATGCCGCCAACAACACCGTCAACAACATCGATCGCGCCCGGATCCAAGGCGCCGAAAGCAGCGTGGAATATCGGGTGGGCAACTGGCGTGGCTACGCCGCCCTTACCGCGCTGGACACCGAAAACCGTGCAACCGGCGCCGACCTGCCGCGCCGCGCCAACTTGACCTCCCGCCTGGAACTGGACCGGACCCTCGGCGCCTATCGGCTGGGTGCAACGCTCCTGGCCCAGGATGGCCGCTATGACGACGTCGCCAACACAGTGCCCCTGGCGGGCTATGGCCGCCTCGACCTGCGCGCGGAATGGCAGATGGCCCCGCAATGGGCGCTGCTGGCGCGCATCGAGAACGTCCTGGACCGCGACTACGAAACCGCGGCCACCTACGTTCAGCCCGGTCGGGCGGGCTATCTCACCCTCGCCTACCGGACGCCGTGACCACCCAGGCGCCCCGCCGCAGATCCAGCCCTGCCGCGAGCGCCCTGCTCGCGGCCTTGGTTGGACATGCCCTGCTGTTGGGCGTCCTGATCACTTCATCCAACCAGCCCCGAACCCCCGCGTTCGGGGCGCCTCCGGCCCTGATGCTGGTGCGACTTCCCGCCACGCCAATGCCGGCTGAATTAGCCCCCGCGCCACGCGAACCGCCGACTGATCACAAGAGTCCCGCAAGAACATCCGCGGCACGGCCCATCTTGGCAGCAAAAGGCGCGACATCGCCTCCGGCGGCCCGTCCATCTCGATCCGCTTCCGATACGCAGGAGGCCACGCAAGCCACAGAAACGGCTGCCCTCATGGCCGAATCGGCTGCATCGACCCGTACCGCACCGCCCATTCCGTCCCGGGACGGCTCAACCCAACAGGATGCGGAGCCCGCACCGACGGCGGATGCCCTGAATGCCGCTCGCAACGACATCCAGGCCCGCATCCACCGGGATTTCAGCCGCCACTTCAGCTATCCCCCCTTGGCCCGCCGCCATGGCTGGGAAGGGGCGGTGCGGCTGGGCTACGATGTGACCTCGGAAGGTCGAGTGATCAATGTCCGGGTGCTGGCCAGCTCGGGCTACCTCGTGCTCGACCGCAATGCCCAGGAAACCCTGAGCCGGGTTCCGCCACTGGGACCCACCGGCTGGCCTCGGCCCATCGAGGCGCTGGAACTGGCTGTTCACTACCAATTGATGGAGGGATGAGGTGGGACACCGCTTGTCGAAGATCTACACCCGCACCGGCGACGCCGGCACCACGGGACTGGGGGATGGCACGCGTGTGCCCAAGGACCATGTGCGGGTCGAGACCTTCGGCACCATCGATGAACTCAACGCTCTCATCGGCCTGCTGCGCACGGCCGGTCTGCCCGCCGAATGGGACCGCCCGCTGGATGAAATCCAGCATGCCCTGTTCGATGTGGGCGGCGAGCTGTGCATCCCCGGCCGGGAGAGCATCCGCGCCGAGCAGGTGAGCGCCCTGGAAAGCTGGCTGGATCAGTTGAATGCAGACCTTGCGCCACTCAAGGAATTCATTCTGCCCGGTGGTGCGCCCGGTGCGGCCTGGGCGCATCTGGCCCGCACGGTGTGCCGACGGGCGGAACGGCGTGCCTTCACCCTGGCACGCAGCGAGCCGGTCAACCCGGAGACCCTGCGCTACCTCAACCGCCTGTCGGATCTGTTGTTTGTGCTGGCGCGCGCCGTGAATCGCCATGTCGGCGCCGGGGATGTCCTGTGGCAGCCGGCCCGCCATGCCGCCGCTTCGCCCGCGCCATCGGCACCGGAGCCCACGCCGTGAG
>JBATEM010000011.1:0-8555 GCA_049664005.1 Candidatus Macondimonas sp. | reverse complement strand
GGGGCTCGATCAGGTGGTACGGCGCTTGGCCGGGCCAGGTGCGCGATTGACGGGGGTGCAGGCCGAGGCGATGGTCAGCCGGTACGGCTATCAGCGCGATCCACAGGGGCAGTTGTTGTTCGAGGTGGCTTTTTCCGAGGGACCCGTTGAGGCTGCACTGGCCCGGCAGGGTATCGCGCTGTGGAAGGGGCCGCGCCCTGTGACCCTGCTTTGGTTGACGATCGGCCCTGGCGCATCGGCGGTCACGGAAGGGGCGCCGGATCCGGCATTGGCGGAGCTGAGCCGTCAAGCGGGGATGCTGGGATTGCCGTTGCGGGTGCCACCTGCCGGTTTTCGTGCCTCGCCAGGAGAGGATCCGGCCCGGCTAGCAGCGGGCCCGCTGCTAGCCGGCGTGGAAGCGGTGCTGGCGGTTGAAGCCACGAGTCTGCCCGATGGCCGCTGGAACGCCGTTTTTCGGACCTTCATGGACGGTCGGCTGATTTCCACTTGGACTGTGGCCCCAGCAACCTTGGACGCAATGGTCAGCGAGGGGCTGCAACGCCATGAAGCGCTGTTGCGCGACCGCCTTACTCCGGCGCAGGCGCCCCATCCGGTGCGCATTGTGGTGGGTGGCATTGCGCGCTATACGGATTACGCGCGGGTGACGGCCGAACTCCAGTCCCAACGGGCGCTGAGCGCGTTGTTTCTGGAAGAGGTGGGGCCGGCAGAGTTTATCTGGCGAGCGAACACCACTTTGCCCTCTGAATCCCTGCGTGGCGTGCTGGAAGCGAGCAGGCTGATGCGCGGTCGTCCTGCGGCGGGTTTACCTGACCCTGACCGGCTGGAACTGGAATGGGGGGCCGCACCATGAGCGGCGCCGGAAAGCCTGCCGTTCATCCAGCCGGTGGGCAACTGCCTTTGCCGGTCCAGTTGTCCGATGAGGCCGTGTTTGAAAATTTCCATCTGCCCGAAGGCGGTGAGGACAACGGCAACAGGATTGCGCTGGCGGCGGTGCAGGCGCTCGCCCGCCCCGGCGCCCGCGGCATCCTTTTCCTGGCCGGATCCTCCGGCAGCGGCAAGAGCCATTTGCTGAAGGCGCTATGCCGTGGGGCACAGGGGCACCGGCCGGTGCGCTACCTGCCGCTCGATCAACACGCCAACTGGCAACCGGCGCTGATGGAGGGATGGGCGCCACCCGGCGCCGTGGTGGCGCTCGATGCCATCGACCAGATTGCCGGGCAGCGTGCGTGGGAGCGAGTGATCCTGGCGCTTTACCATGAGATTCAGGACAGTGGCGGTGTATTCGTGGCCGCTGCCGCCCAGCCCCCCGCAGGCTATCCATGGGCGTTGGCGGATCTTGCTTCTCGTTTGGGTTGGGGAGGGGTGTACGCGCTCTCCCCCTTGGATGATGCGAGCAAGTTGGCGGCGTTGCAGATGCGCGCCCGGCGCCGTGGATTCACGCTGACCGACGCGGTCGCTCGCTACCTTCTGGCCCGGGAGACCCGTCATCCCGCTCATCTGTTTGCGGTTCTGGACAGCCTGGACCGGGAAACGCTGGCTGCCCAGCGTCGTTTGACCATCCCCTTGCTGCGCACCCTGATGGCGGCCCGCGAGGTGGAGCATGGTGAAGCGCCCTTGAGCTCTGCTGATGGCGGGGTGGGAGCGGACATCAAGCTTTGAGGCCCCCGCGCCAGGGGGCTCACTTGTCCCGTGCAGGAACTCGGTTCAGGGCCGTTGCCGATGTGCTTTCAGGGCCTTGGGAAACAGGATGCAACCCGTGAAGACCCCCAAGGCCAGTAGGGTGGCTGGCAGGCTGGCGTGGCGCTCAGCAGGATTGGCGATCAGATCCATGAGAGCGCCACCGAAATAGAACAAGGAGGCCAGGCTCAGCCAGGCGAAAGTATAGGGCCGGCCCGCCAGCAAGCCGGGCACCGCCAGCAGCAACGGCGTTTCCACCGCGGCCAGCCAGAACCAGACCGTATTCGGTGCCATCCAGGCCGACAAGCCCAATACCCAGTAGGCCAGCGTCGCCATCAGGCCACCCAGAGAAATCAAGGTCAGGCGTTGCAGGGTGCGGGGATGGATCATGAAGGGTCTACTCCGCGCAGTCGCAGGGCGATTTGGGCCACACGTCGGCCCAGGGCTTGGCATAGTTGTTTTTCCGACTCACTCAGCGCGCGCTCGCCGGTGCCGCCGGCCCAATGGCTGGGGCCATAGGGGGTGCCGCCGCTATGCGTTTCGCTCAGCGCCGCTTCGGTGTAAGGCAGCCCCACCAGCACCATGCCCTGATGCAGCAGCGGCAGCATCATGGAGAGCAGGGTGCTTTCCTGACCGCCGTGGAGGCTGGCGGTGGACGTGAACACGGCGGCCGGCTTGCCGGCCATGGCGCCACTGAGCCACAGGCTGCCGGTGCTGTCCAGGAAATACTTGAGAGGCGCCGCCATGTTGCCGAAGCGCGTCGGGCTGCCCAGGATCAGGCCATCACATTCGCGCAGATCCCGTTCCTGGGCGTAGGGCGCGCCGTGGTCCGGAACGGCCGGGGCCGTGGCCTCGCAGTTGGTCGAGACCGGGGGCACGGTGCGCACGCGCGCGGTGGCGCCGGGGACTTCTCCCACGCCCCGGGCAATGAGCTGGGCCATCTGGGCCGTGGCACCCTGGCGACTGTAATAAACCACCAGGATTTCAGCCATGATCCAGCAGCTCCAGCACCCGTTCCGGGGGGCGACCGATCACGGCGCGGGTGTCGTCCCGCACGGCGATGGGCCGTTCCAGCAGGCGGGGATGTTGATGCAGGGCGGCCAGGATCGCCGCGTCCGTCAGATCCGGCTGCGCCAGATTCAGTGCCTGATATTCCGTTTCCCCAGTTCGCAGCAAGGCCCGCGGCGATACGCCCAGGAGGCCGACCAGACGAACCAGGCTCTCCAGGGATGGGGGGGTGTTCAGGTAATCGATGAGCGTCGGCTCGACCCCGGCATCCCGCAACAGGGCAAGCGCTGCGCGGGACTTGCTGCAGCGCGGGTTGTGGTAAAGACTGATCTGCATGGAACCGGCTTCTTTTCTGGCGAGCGGCCGCACATTGTAATGCCTTGTGAGGCTCTGGGGATGGCGCGGTATGAACAACCAACCGATGCGGCCTGTGGGCGTGACGCCTGTTGACCGCTAACCGCATCAATGAAAGTGACAAAAAGGCGGTCAGGCTAGCCTGTCGTGGCGTGGAGGGCGTGTTGAATGCCCAGCCTTTCATCAGCCTGCGTGTATTTCTAAATGCAATATTTGAAGAGGCGCGGACCCTTGCTGCAGAAAGTCGAAACGCTTGTTGTGGGCGCCGGTGCGGTGGGCGGGACGATCGCGGCCATGTTGCAGGCAAGCGGCCACACTACCGGCTTGCTGGTACGGGATATGGGAAGTGCGCCGTTGCGGGCCGTTGACCGGATTCGACTGGATCACGCCTCGGGCAAGGCCGTGCTGACGGCGGCGTGCCCACCGATCGGAACGCGGATAGACGCATTTTCTCCCCGACGTGTGCTGGTGGCCGTGAAATATCCAGCGCTCGATGCCGTGGCGGCCTCGCTGCGTGACCTGCCGACCGATGTGCCCATTATCAGCTGTCTAAACGGGGTGAGTTCAACGCGGATCTTGCGTCAGGCGCTGCCAGATCACACCATCGATCACCTGACGGTGCTGTTCAACAGCAACATCCAGGGCCCTTTGCATTATCAGTTGACCACTCCGCCGATATTGATGATGGAGAGCCGCGATCCGAACTGGCGCAAGCAACTGCGCATGGCGGGTTTTCGCGTGGTTCTTGGAGATGCGTCCGCCGCCTGGGGCAAGCTCCTGTTTAATCTGAACAACGCCATTTGTACGCTTGCCCACGCAAGTTTCCTGGACGTGATGCGGGACCGTAAGCTTCGTCGCGCCTTTGTGTATGCGCTTGACGAAGCGGTTGCTGTCCTCAGGGCCGGGAAAGTGCCATTTCGAATGCCGTTCCCGGTTCCCTATGGGGTTTACCGCATGATGAGTGTGTATCTGGGTCCCATTCCGGGTTATCTGGCGCAGCTCAGCAACAGCCTGAGCGAATACTCCCATCCTTCCATGGCGGCAGACATTGCCGCCCATCGACCGACCGAAATTCAACAAATCAATGGCGAGATCTGCGCGTTGGGTCGGCGCGTAGGACGGCCCACGCCAGTCAATGATTTATTGGTGGATCTGGTGCATGCCCTGGAAACTCAGGATCCGCCTCGTTATCTATCCCCGAGCGAGCTGTTCAAGCGTATTGAGCGCGTTTGCAGGTAACCACAGCGGGAGGCGGGGACCCCTGAAACGTGGGGTGGGTGTATCACCCTTTTCCCTGATCTCGCATGATCGTTATCAAGGGACGACCCAGCGTCGATCCAGTACGCTCAAGACCCGGTCGGGATAGGTGTTGCGTCCCAGGCTGCCATTGTAGCGGGCCAGCGCCCGGCTCAGATTGCCCCGTTCCTTGTCGAGGTAGAACTTGAGGATGGTGCAGCCCATGCGCAAATTGGTGGGCATGTGAAACAGGTTGTCGGAGGGGCGGGCGATCTCATGCAGCCAGAACGGCATCACCTGCATCAGCCCCAGCGCCCCGGCACTGGAGATGGCATAGCGATCGAAATTGCTTTCCACCTCGATCACCGCCAGCACCAGCTCTGGGGCCAATCGCGCCCGGGTGGCCTCGCGATGGACATAGCGCAACAGGGCGATGCGCTGCACCGGATCGGGGATCTTGCGGGCAAGCCGGTTGGACATGTCGGTCAGCCACACCTCGGCCTCATAGCGATCCTCGAAGCTTTCGCTAAGCTCGACGGCCGTCATCAGCACCGCCCGCAATTCCGGGTCTGGCGCCTCGCTCTGGGCGCTGGCTGCGGCCATCCCAGCCAGCAGCATCAGGAGAAGCGGCAGAAACTGCAGGAATCGGGGCGGCCGCAGGTTCATCTATCTCTCCAGTGGATTCAGGGCGCTTTGCAGCAGGGGCAGGATGTCCGCGCGGTCCACCAGACGAGCGTTCTCCTCATGGCGAGCCTGGTACTCGACCTGGCCGCCGTTGAGGGTGCGCTCGCTGATGACGATGCGGTGGGGAATGCCGATCAACTCAAGATCCGCAAACATCACGCCGGGCCGCAGGTTGCGGTCATCCAGCAACACGGTCACGCCCATGGATTGCAGCTCGGCGTACAGGGCGTCCGTGGCCTCCCTCACTGCGGCGGATTTGGTGTACTGCAGCGGTGCCAGGGCCACCTGGAACGGAGCCAGGGCGAGCGGCCAGCGGATGCCGCGCTCGTCGTGGTTCTGTTCGATGGCGGCGGCCACCACCCGGGACACGCCAATGCCATAGCAGCCCATGGTGACGACCCGGTTTTGTCCGGCCTCGTCCAGTACCTGGGCATTCAGCGCCGCGCTGTACTTGGTGCCGAGCTGGAAGATATGGCCCACTTCGATGCCGCGGGCGATCTCCAGCGTGCCTTCGCCATCCGGGCTGCGATCGCCGGGGACGACGTTGCGCAGGTCGGCCACTGCCGGTTCGGGCAAGTCGCGCCCCCAGTTCACGTTCGTCCAAACCGGGCCATCCAAATGGCCCGGCCAGACAAAATCGGCCAGCGCAGCGGCGGCGTGATCGGCGATCAGCGCCCTGTCCGCCCCCGGTAGCCCTGCTGCCGGATTGCTCTGGCCCAGGCGCGCCCAGTCCTCGGGCGTGACGCGCCGCAGCGGCGCGCTCAGCTGGGACAATTTTTCCGCCTTGATCTCGTTCAAACTGTGCTCCTCGCGCAACACCAGGCCGACCGGGTTGCCGTCGCGTCCCATCATCCAATGCACCGTGACCCGCGGGCCGCTGGCCGTCCCGGGCGCGGCCTCTGCCATGGGGCGTGTGGGCGCGGCCCGCGAATCGGGCGGCAAGGCTGAGGCCAGCTCCACATTGGCGGCATAATTGCCTTGGGTGGAGAAGGCGATGGCGTCTTCCCCGGAGTCCGCCAGCACATGGAACTCATGGGAGAAACTGCCGCCGATGCTTCCTGAATCGGCATGGACCGCCCGAAAGTTGAGCCCCAGACGCGTGAAGATGCGGGTGTAGGTCGCGTGCATGGTCTGGTAGGTGCGGTCCAGGCAGTCTTTGTCGAGGTGGAAGGAATAAGCGTCCTTCATGAGGAATTCGCGCGCGCGCATGACGCCAAAGCGGGGGCGGATCTCGTCCCGGAACTTGGTCTGGATCTGATAGAAATTCACGGGCAGTTGGCGATGGCTGCGGATTTCGCGCCGGAACAGGTCGGTAATGACCTCCTCATGGGTCGGCCCCAGGCAAAACGGGCGCTCGTGGCGATCGGAAAAGCGCAGCAGCTCGGGTCCGTATTGTTCCCAGCGGCCGGATTCCTGCCACAGTTCGGCGGGCTGCACCACCGGCATCAGCAGTTCCAGGGCGCCGCTGCGATCCATCTCCTCCCGCACGATCTGCTCCACCCGCCGCAGCACCCGCAGGCCCAGCGGCAGCCAGGTGTAAAGGCCGGAGGCAAGCTGGCGGATCATGCCGGCGCGCAGCATGAGCTGGTGGCTGATGGTTTCGGCGCCAGCAGGGATTTCGCGGGTGGTGGAAAGGTGAAATTCGGATGCGCGCATGATGGGCCTCTTTGCGGGTGGTGATTGCGGAGGTGGGGCGACTTGGCCCAAACGGAGCATTTCACTTGATTTCCCGTGGGGGGACAAGTATTTTTGAACGTTCCCCTCGGCGGGGAGATGGAAGGCAGATGGCGCCTGCACGGCGTCTTTTTTCGTTTGCGGGGCGGTTCGGTCAGCCCCCAGGTAGTGGATGGTCCGGTGAGACCAGGAGCGAGCGAGCGTGGAATTGTCCGGTTCGGAAATCGTCGTCGAATGCCTCAAGCGAGAGGCCGTGGAGTATGTCTTCGGATACCCCGGCGGGGCGGTGTTGCCGCTCTATGACGCGCTGAATCTGCAAGATACGGTCAAACACATCCTGGTACGCCACGAGCAGGGCGCCACCCACGCGGCGGACGGCTACGCGCGCGCCACCGGGCGACCCGGCGTGGTGCTGGTTACCTCGGGACCTGGCGCGACCAATGCCGTCACCGGCATCGCCACGGCCTACATGGACTCCATACCCATGGTGATCCTCACCGGGCAGGTGCCGACCAGCGTCATCGGTTCCGATGCCTTCCAGGAAGTGGACGCGGTCGGCATCACCCGTCCCTGCGTCAAGCACAATTTCCTGGTCAAGGCGGTGGAAGACCTGTCGGTCACGATCAAGAAGGCCTTCTACATCGCGACCAGTGGCCGCCCGGGACCGGTGGTGGTGGACATCCCCAAGGATGTGTTGATTGCGCGCACCGAATTTCATTATCCGGAGCGGATTGAAATGCGCTCCTACCGTCCGGTGGACAAGGGCCATCCCGGACAGATTCGCAAGGCAATGGATCTGATCCTGTCCGCCAAGCGGCCGATGATCTACTCCGGCGGGGGCGTGGTGCTCGATGGTGCGGCGGAGGTGTTCACGCGGGTGTGCCGGATGCTGGGCTACCCGGTCACCAACACCCTCATGGGACTGGGCGGTTATCCCGCCACCGACCGGCAGTTCGTCGGCATGCTGGGCATGCATGGCACCTTCGAGGCCAACATGGGGATGCATCACTGCGATGTGCTGATCGCCATCGGTGCCCGCTTCGATGATCGGGTGACGGGCAATATCGAGAAATTCTGCCCCTACGCCAAGATCGTCCATGTCGACATCGATCCGGCTTCCATTTCCAAGACCGTGCGCGTGGACATCCCCATTGTGGGTTCGGTGGGCAATGTCATGGGCCAGATGGCGGGTCTGCTGGAGGAGGCGCGTGTCGCAGGTCGCGGCCCCGATGCCCAGGCGCTGGGCGAATGGTGGCAGCAGATCGAAGAGTGGCGCGGCACCAACTGTCTGACCTACAAACACGACAAGGAGCTGATCAAGCCGCAATACGTCATCGAACAACTGTACGAGGCGACGGGCGGTAACGCCTATGTCACTTCCGACGTGGGCCAGCACCAGATGTGGGCTGCTCAGTATTACAAGTTCGATAAGCCCAACCGCTGGATCAACTCCGGCGGGCTCGGCACCATGGGATTCGGGCTGCCGGCCGCCATTGGCGTCCAGTTGGCGTTTCCCAAGGAAACCGTGGCCTGCGTCACCGGCGAGGCCAGCTATATGATGTGTATCCAGGAACTGTCCACGGCCCTGCAATACGGGCTGCCGCTCAAGATCGTGCTGCTCAACAACCGCTACATGGGCATGGTGCGCCAGTGGCAGGAGTTCTTCTATCAGAAGCGCTATGCCATGTCCTATATGGAGGCGCTACCCGACTTCGTGCGGGTGGCGGAGGCTTTCGGCCATGTCGGCAAGCGCATCGAGCGGCCGCAGGACGTGCGCGGTGCGCTGGATGAGGCACTGGCCCTGAAGGATCGCCTGGTGCTGCTGGACTTTGTCACCGACCAGACCGAGAACGTCTATCCCATGATTCCGGCCGGCGCCGGCCAGAACGAAATGATCCTGGTGTAAGCATGCGACACATCGT
>JBATEM010000010.1:0-1776 GCA_049664005.1 Candidatus Macondimonas sp. | reverse complement strand
AATGTGTTGCGGGGGGTGGCCGGCCTGGCGGATCAGAGTCAGCGCGGCGCGGGCGAAACAGCGTCCCAATTGCAGATCCAGCGTCAGGGCGGCATCGAGGGTGCCGCCAGCCGGATGGCGGGCAATGGCGCGGATCTGGCGCGCCAGGCGTCCCGGCAGCGGGTGTGACAGGGTGGCCTCCAAGGTCACGGCTGCTGGATCGACGCGAATCAGAGCGGCGTCAATTCCGTCCGCACTGGTCCCGGACATCAGGCCGAGATAGCGCACAACAGGACGCCGTTGATCAATTGGCGGATGAGACTGGCTTGTTTTGAGCCAGCCGGGTAGTGCCTGTGGTTTGCAATGCGGTCAACAGCGGGGCCGCCTGGGCCTTGAATGCCTGAAGTTCACGACCGTCCAGATTGTCCGCGAGAGGTGTGTTTACCTTCAAGGGATCACGATGCACTCCATCAACCCGCAGCTCGTAATGGAGATGCGGACCGGTTGCAAGTCCGGTGGAACCGACATAGCCGATGACCTGTCCTGCCGCGACTCTAGCGCCAGTCGCCAGCCCTTTTGCGAAGCCGTTCATGTGCGCATAGAGGGTGGTGTGGTGTTGGTTATGAGCAATTTCGATGACATTGCCATAGCCGCTTTTGCTGCCCTTGAAGACGATCTTCCCATCGCCGGCCGCCTTGATGGCAGTGCCGCGTGGCGCGGCATAGTCCACGCCCTTGTGGGCGCGGATGGTGTTGAGGATGGGATGGCGGCGCCCAAGGCTGAAGCCCGAGCTGATCCGGCTAAAGTCCACGGGGGTGCGCAGAAAGGCCTTGCGCAGGCTTTTCCCGGCCGGCGAGTAATAACGCGCCTTGCCATCCTTTCCGGCATATCGGACAGCCTGGTAGGTTTTGCCCTGATTGCTGAATTCAGCGGCCAGAATCGGGCCGGCGAGGACCTCTTCGCCGTCACGGTAACTGGCTTCGTAGACCACCTTCAATTCATCGCCTTCGCGCAAATCCAGGGCGAAGTCGATTTCATAGGCGAAGATGTCAGCCAGTTGCAAGATCGCCTGCTGGCTCAAGCCGGCATCTTTCCCGGCCTGGAACAATGAGCTGCGGATGACGCCTTGTGTGGTGACTTGGCGCCGCTCAACGGGGTGGGTGATGAGCTCGGACTGGAACCGCTCACCTTCCCGCACCAGGTGCAAGGTGCTGAGGGGATCGACATCGTGCACCAGTTCAGCGATGCGGCCACCATCGCCGACCTTGATCCGGAACTCATCCCCGGGCTGCAGGTTGCGAAGATAGCGCTTGTAGGACGCAATTTCGGTGATGGCCTGGAGATCCTGGCGTGGCAGTTCAAAGCGCTCAAAGATCTGTGACAGGGAATCGCCGCGGGTGACCGTCAATGAAATCCAGTCTGGGTCGCCAAATGGGCTTGGGGGCAATTCGAGCGCCAAGGTGCTTTCGTCAGCGAAGAGTTCGACTGAGTGATGGCGCCAATCCTCGCCAAGGATGGTGGCCAGCGTCTGTTCAGTCAGATGCAGGATCCCGCTGGATTCTTCTGGGTCAAGGGATGTCGTCGATTCAAAGACGCCAGGCTCGATCATCTGCCGCATCGCCGCGGCATCGCCCATGTGCAGCGCGAAGCTCAAAGAGAGGATCGGAAGTGCGGCGCCGAAGACAAACCAATGCATGGGATTGCTTTTGGGGCGCTGCGGGGCGGATAGGGCTTTATAATCCTGCTTCACGCGCGTGGTGCGATCCATCATGCTTTTCGTTCCATCGGCCCCAACCC
>JBATEM010000009.1:0-3241 GCA_049664005.1 Candidatus Macondimonas sp. | reverse complement strand
GGCCGGCTCGGCGCCCGCCATGCCGCCGGCCAGGATCACCTCCGGCGCCGCGGCCAGCACCGCCTCCAACGACACCGTGGGGGTGAGGGTGCGTAATCCCGCAAATGGATTGTCTCCGCCGCAAAGTGCAATGACCTGGCTGATCCAATGGTCGCCACCGACGGTCATCAAGGGCGTGTCCCACACCTGATAGAACACCCGCAACCGGCGCGCCTCCCGGTGACTTGCCGCCAGGGTCGCAAGACCGGTTTCAAACGCAGCTGCCGCGGACTCGGCCTGATCCGCAGTGCCCGCCAGCTGCCCCAACCGCCGCAGGCTGGCGGGAATATCGGCCAACGTCCGGGGATCGCTGCGATAAACCGGCAGCCCCATGCGCGCCAGCAGATCCAGTTGATCCGGCGCATTGCCGCCCTGCCAGCCCACCACCAGATCGGGCCGCAGCGCCAGGATGGCCTCCACATCCACGCCGGTATAACTGCCCACCGAGGGCAAGCTGCGGGCCTCAGGCGGATAGTCGCTGTACGCCACGCCCCCGACAACACCGTTTCCCGCCCCGGCGGCGAACAGCAGTTCGGTCACATGAGGCGCCAGGCTGACGATGCGTCGGGCCGGAGCCGCCAGTTCCACCCAGCGACCCGTGTCATCGATCTGACGCACCTGGGCCTGGAGCGGCATACCGATCTGCACGCCGAGCAGCATCAGCCACCTCAAGGCAAGCCGCCTACCGCGGGAATTGATCATCGCCATGTCCAATCTTCGGAATGATCCCCTGCCGCACCTGATCGCGCCGGATAGCATTCCCCTTTGCGCGGAAAGACACCATCCGATCGCCCGCCAAGCATGATCTGATGAAGATTCACGGAATTGTCAGGATTCACGTTGAGAGCATCACTTAAGCATTTCTTGCGGATCAATCAGATCGCCCGCCATCGTCGCATCCCGCGCAGGATTGCCCGCCTGCCCCAACTGTCTTAGGATGAAATCCCTTTTTCCCGAGGCTGGGCGCCGTCATGCGGCGATGTGCAGCCCTTAGTAATGGACTTATTGCTTCTTCCTTTCCTGATCCTGCTCAATGCCTTGTTTGCCTTGTCCGAGATGGCTGTCGTCTCTTCGCGTCAAGCTCGCCTGCAAAACCTGGCCGAACGAAAACACCCCGGCGCCAGCGTGGCCCTGGCCTTGCATGAGTCTCCCTCCAACTTTCTCTCCACCATTCAGGTCGGCATTACCACCGTCGGCATCCTGAGCGGCGCCGTCGGCGAACGCACCCTGGCCGATCCTTTGGCCGCTTGGCTGGCCAACTTCCCAACGCTGGGGCCTTACAGCCACAGCATTTCGCTGGGCACCGTGGTGATCGGCCTTACCTTTTTCTCCGTGGTCGTGGGTGAACTGGTGCCCAAGCGACTGGCCCTGCTGGCGCCTGAAAGTGTTGCTTCTCGCATTGCACTGCCGATGCATGGCCTCTCCCGGGTAGCCCGTCCGTTGGTGGTGATTCTGGCCACCGCCAGCGATCTGATCCTGCGCCTGCTGGGTGCGCGGGCACGCTCCGGGCCATCGGTCAGTGATGAGGAAATCCGCGTGCTGATGCAGCAGGGCGCGGAAGCAGGGATTTTCCATGAAAGCGAGCAGGCCCTGGTTGCCAACGTGCTGCGCCTGGATCAACAACCGGTGCAAGCCATCATGACCCCACGCCGGGAAATCCGCGCACTGAATCTGGAAGCGCCCGCCGAAACCATGCGCGAAAATCTCTTGGCCAGCGACTATACCCGCATGGTGGTATGCCGTGGCGAGCTGGACCAGATCGTGGGCATCCTGCAGGCCGGCGACCTGCTACGGCGAATGTTGGCCGGCGCGCCATTCACGGCGGATGAAGTGGCCCAGGCCGCCCAGCCGCCGCTCTTTGTGCCCGAGAGCATGACCACGACCCGCCTGCTGGAAAAATTCCGTCAGGTGCGCCAGGAACTTGCCCTGATCGTGGATGAGTACGGCGACCTGCAGGGGCTGGTGACCCTCACCGACGTGCTGAAAGCCATCATCGGTGAACTGCATATACCGCAGACACCGGAAGAGGAAAGCATGATACAGCGCGAGGATGGCTCCTGGCTGGTGGATGGCAGCCTGTCCCTGCAGCGTTTTCAAGTCGGCCTGCAGCTGCCTGACGACTGGATCGGCGATGCCGATGGCGAATTCCACACCCTGGGCGGTTTTGTCATGAGCATCCTGGGTCGGATTCCCCGGGCGGGGGATCACTTCACCCACAACGGCCTGCGCTTCGAGGTGCTCGACATGGACGGGCACCGCGTGGACAAGATCCTGGTGTCGGCGCCTCCCGCATCCGAGGGCATCGAGGAAGATGGCTCACCACCCCTGTGGTGAGCCGAGGCCGCGCCATTTCTCAGAGGCAAACCCACGACACGCCGCACATCGAGACCGAGACCCGGGTTTTCCGGGCGGTCCCGGCGAGCGAACCGGGAATAGCCGGCAACAAGCCAAGGGATGCTCTGCACAACCGATCCGATCGGCGACAATCTGTCTCCGTCAGGAGCATGTTGAGGGGAGCCACATGAAGCAGCGAAGTCTGTCCGAGACTCGGTTCGACCGTCGTCCGAAGGCGACCAAGCGTCAGCGATTTCTTTCTGAGATGGACGCGGTGATTCCCTGGGCTCGCTTGATGGTGCTGGTGGACCCGGTGCAGCCCAAGCGCAGTGGCAAGGGAGGTCGTAAAGCCTTCTCCGCCGAGACCATGCTGCGGATTCACTTCATGCAGCAGTGGTTTGCCCTGTCGGACCCGGCGATGGAGGAAGCGCTTCACGATGTGCTGGTGATGCGCCAGTTTGCGGGCCTGGATGCCGGTGATGACCTGATTCCGGATGAAAGCTCGATCCTGCGATTCCGGCATCGGCTGGAAGCGCACGGTGTCGCCGATCAATTGTTGTCCGAGGTCAACGCCGTGCTGGTAGAGCAAGGCTTGATGCTCAAGGCGGGGACCATTGTCGATGCCACGCTGATTCACGCGCCCAGCTCGACCAAGAACAGCAGCGGGCTGCGGGACCCGGAGATGCATCAAACGAAGAAGGGCAACAACTGGTACTTCGGCTGCAAGGCCCATATAGGCGTGGATGCCGAGTCGGGGCTGACGCATACCGTTGTAACGACCCCCGCCAACGTCAACGACGTGACGCAGGCGCACGCCTGCCTGCAGGGCGAAGAAACGGAGGTCTTTGGCGATGCAGGCTATCAGGGC
>JBATEM010000008.1:0-10607 GCA_049664005.1 Candidatus Macondimonas sp. | reverse complement strand
TCTGGCAGGCATTGCGGGAGCCCGGCAGACAGAAGATCAGCGTGGCATTGGCGACGCCGGCAAAAGCACGGGACTCCAGAGTGGATACCCCGATTTCCTCATAGGAAAGTTGCCGGAACAACTCCCCGAACCCGTCAATGCGCCGATCCAGCAAGGGAGTGATGGCCTCCGGGGTCCGATCCCGTCCGGTCAGCCCGGTGCCGCCTGTGGATAGGATCACCTCCACGGCCGGATCCGCGATCCAGGCACTGACTTGAGCTCGGATACGATAGAGATCATCCCGTAACAGCGCCCGATCCTGAAGATGGTGGCCTGCCGCCCGCAAGCGCTCCACCAACAGATCCCCCGACGTGTCGGTCTCCAGGGTACGGGTGTCCGACAAGGTCAGGACAGCGCAGCGCAGCGCGCGGAATTCGGCTTGGGCCGGCATGCTTAGATCTCCCCTTCGCCCTGATAGAAACGACGCGCCAGATCGCGCAGAACGGCCAACTGGCCATGGAAAAAATGGCTCACGCCCGGCAGGGTAACCAGTCGCGGCGGGGGAACCATCTGTTCCGCCCAAGCCACCACCTGGCCCGCATCCACCACTTCATCCGCCATGCCCTGGACGACCCACCACGGGCAGCGCGGCGCGTGATCCGGAAAATCAGCCCATCGATCCACCGGCGGCGCGACCGTCAACAAGCGCGAAACGGGCACTTCCAAGGCCAGTCGCAGCGCCACCCAGGCGCCGAAGGAGAATCCCGCCAGCGCCGGCGGATCGCCGGGCCACTGCCGCGCCGCCCACGCCAGTACGGCGCGGGCATCCTCACGCTCCCCCTCGCCGTGGTCGAATACGCCCGCGCTGGCACCGACTCCGCGGAAATTGAAGCGTACCGCGCTCCAGCCCAAATCGGTGGCTGCGCGCGCCAGGGTGGTCACCACCTTGTTCTCCATCGTGCCGCCGAACTGGGGGTGGGGATGGCAGATGACCACGACCCGCCCCCCTTCCGGCGCAGGCCGAGCGGGCCGATCCACCTGAATCTCCAGGCTTCCGGCGGGACCCGTGATGGCCCGCGCATCCACCGAATCAATGGGATGATCGGCCATGATGCCAGCCTCAGGTCGCCAGGGTGATCGTGCCGAAGGCATACAGCCGCCCCGAATCCCGACCGTAAATCCGGCCCTGGTTGGCAATCAGCGGGCCCGATTTGCCCAGGCTGCGCCCCACCACGACCAGCGGCTCATCCCGGGGTGGGGCGATGAAGGAGAGCTTGAGGGCAGCGGTGGACATGCGGGTAATGCGGGCACTGAGGCCGAACCCGGCAAACACCCCCACATTGTCGCAGGCCAGCAATTGGGGGCCAGCGGCTATAACGCCAGTCGCATCCAGGAAGTGCGCGGTATGGGCGACTTCGATCACGCATCGGCCCGCTCCCATCTGGCGCAGCGCCAATCCAGGCAGGCGTTTTTGCATATTGGCCTCAAGCAACGCCCCCATGCGGCCCGTATCGGCCTGCCCATCCCAGTCCTCGGACAGGGTTTTTGGCTCCGGCAAGGGCTCCACAGTCCCTGCTGTCGCCTGCAGGGCAAACACCCACTGTCCCTGAGCCACCAGGTTCCCCTGGGCATCGCACACCTCGGCGGTTGCAAAGGCCAGGGTGCGACCCAGGCGCAGCAACCGGGCCGAGGCGATGACATCGGTTTCGCGCGCCGGGCGCAAGTAGACGATCTGCCCATCCAAGGGCCGCAGCCCATTCAGCGCGTGCTCCGGCGCCAAGGCGGCCGCTATTTCAAGCCGGGCCGCATCGTGCAGCAGAGAAGCCAGGATGCCGCCATGGACCACCCCGCCATCGGCGTTCAGCAGCCGCTGATCGTAAGCCAGGCGCAACCGGGCATCGGCACTGTTGCGATTCAATTCAACCCCCAGAAAGCGCGCCCAGCCATCCTGGGCATGATGCGCGGCCAGCCGGTCCGAAATGGGGTGTGATGCTGTGTCCATACAGGCGATTTTCCCTAACTCAATAACTCAAAATGGGTCAGTAGTGCCAGCTTAGATGAAGAACATGGAAATCCACGCCCTCGTTGGGCGGCGCTATCCCGGCATTGGACAGGTGCTGGAAACGGTATCCCAAGGTCCAACGCCCATCCGTCGACTGCCAGTTGAGACCCACATGATCGCCGAACTGGAACGCCGAGCCCAGATCATTGCCATCGAAGCGGGTTGCGGAGAGCAGGTGGGCACCGACGCCCAAATTGACTCCGATCGTTCCGATCGGGACCAGACGCCTCGCTTCAAGCACCGGCGTCAAGCCCGCCTCCCACAGATCATGGTCACCCGTATCATCGAACCAGCACCCCATGTTTATCTCGGGAGTTACATGCCATGACCACGCACCCGTTGACCCCAAAGCATATGACCAAGGCCCCGCAACAGTCAGTCTCGTCAGCGCGGATCCATGCTCGGTGATCCCCCACTCAGCCCCCAGCTGCCAGGCGGGCGCCGCAATGACGGGTGGCGTCCATGCCAGGGCTGTCAAAGCAAGCCATCTCTTTTTGCCGTTCATCACAAGCCATCTCTCTCAAAATCCAGAATCCTTGTCGTAACGGAATTCCGATATTACCGTTTCGGGGCGCATTGGATGCAAACTGGCAGCCAGACCACTCACCTTCCAGCCGCCAAGGACAATGACCCGTGTGGATCGACTATCTGGGCCAATATGGCCTGTTCGCTGCCAAGCTGATCACCTTCGTCTTCGGCCTCGTGGTGGTGCTGATCATTTTCGGCACCCTGGGGCGCCGGCGCCCACCCGCCCAACAAGGCCAACTGCAAATCGAGCATCTGAACCGGCATTACGAACGGTTGGCCAACGCGCTACGCCACAAACTACAGCCCGCCCAGCGCAGCGGATGGCGGCGCCTTGCCGGGCGCAGGCTCTGGCGCCGCAAGCCTGCGTCTGCCGCCAAAGAGCCCGGTCGGCGCATCTTTGTCCTGGATTTTCACGGCGATCTGCAGGCTTCGGCCACCTCGGCTCTGCGCGAGGAAATCTCCGCCTTGCTGCAGATTGCGGACAATCGTGATGAGGTGGTGCTGCGGCTGGAAAGCAGCGGGGGCATGGTGCACGCCTACGGTTTGGCCGCCTCCCAGTTGCAACGGCTGCGCGACCGGGGACTCACACTGACGGTCTGCGTGGACAAGGTCGCTGCCAGCGGCGGCTACATGATGGCCTGTGTCGGCCAACGCATCGTCGCGGCGCCCTTCGCCATCGTCGGTTCCATTGGTGTCGTGGCCCAACTGCCCAATCTGCATCGTCTGTTGCAGCGCCGCGACGTGGACATTGAACTGCATACCGCGGGCACATTCAAACGCACCTTGACCCTGCTGGGGGAAAACACCCCCGAGGGGCGGGAAAAATTCCGCCAGGAACTGGATGAAACCCACGCATTGTTCAAGCAGTTCGTGCGCCAGCACCGCAACCGGCTCGACATCGACCGGGTGGCCACCGGCGAACACTGGTATGGCACCCAAGCCCTCGAGCTGCGGCTGGTCGATGAACTCAGCACCAGCGACGATTACCTCTTGCGGCTACTGGACCAGGCGCAGCTCTACCGTCTGCGCTATCGCACCCCTCGCCCGCTGTCCCGCCGCATCATGGGACTGGGCAGCCGCCTGGGGGATGCCTTGCTGGAAAAATTCTCGGCCAGAAATCGCCCGCTACTGAAAGATTGATATCGATCATTAACAAAGAAAAATATATTTCGCGACGGGATTGACAAAACCAGGCAGCGAAAACTAAGATACGCCCCATCAAGCATCTCAACGGATGCTCCCCTTTTTCAAGACCGCTGTTCTTGACACTGAGTCTCCTCCTGAAAGGACCCCCTCGTCCTTTCACGCACTTGACCCCCTGACCTTCAGGGGGTTTTTTTTGCCCGTCACGTCCCCTCCCCGGCGCATTGATCTCGGATACACTGGGGCAGCGGCCCGAAGAGGCCCTGGCACCCCTTGATCACCATGCAGGAGGATACCCGTGAAGCGTTTCCCGCAATCTCTTGTTCTTGCCGTCAGTCTCACACTCCCCGTGCTTGCGCTGGCCCACGGTGGAGACCATGCCGATCCCGTGCGCTACCGCCAGTCCGGCTTTTACCTGATTGGGTGGCACTTCGAGCCCATGGCGGCCATGATCAAAGGTGAAAAGCCGATGGATGCCAAGGCCTTCGCAACCCATGCCGAAGCCGTGGCGAATGTCTCCCGCCTGCTGCCTGAGGGTTTTGCCAACGGCCCGCACAAAGGCAAGACCGACGCCAAACCGGAAATATGGAAAAATCCCGGGGACTTTGCGGACAAGATGAAAGCCTTCCAAGAGCAATCAGCCCAATTGGCACAAATCGCCCAAGACGGCGATGCGGGACAGATCAAGGCGCAGTTCATGAAGACGGCGGAAACCTGCAAGGCCTGTCACGACGACTACCGCAAGGACTGAACGGCCTCAAAAGCCATTGACCACGGCGTAGACCGTCAAGGCACTCAAGGCCAGCAGGCCCGCCGCCCGCCCCAAAGCGGATCGTTCCCCTTGGGGCGGGACCCTCTCCGGAGGCAGTCTCTTTTGCCCCGTCACCATGGCGCGCACCAGGTTTTCGCCGAAACGCCAACGGTAATAGCCGATGGCCGCCACATGCGCCGTCACCGCGACGATCAGAATGTTGACATTCAGCTTGTGCAGACCTGTGAGGAGACGGTTGATCCGCCCGGGGACTCGATCTGCCAGCGGTCCGGATACCAGGATGTCATCCGTGGCAAAAAGACCCGTACCCACCTGAATCAGCACCAGCGTCAACAGCAAAGCCACCATGTAGCCGCCCAGGGGGTTGTGTCCCAAGTAGAATGGATGTCGGCCTGTGGCCAGCTGCTGGGCATAGCGCCAGGCCGCGCCGGGCGAGGCGATAAAATCGCTGAAGCGCGCATGCCGCGAACCGAACATCCCCCACAGCAGGCGAAACAAAATCAAGGTCAAAATGGCATAGCCCGTCCACAGGTGATAGGTCATCCACGAGAGTCCCGCCTGCGCCGTGGACCAGGCGATTACCAGCAGCACCACCAAAGACCAGTGGAACAGGCGCACCGGCAAATCCCATACCGCCACCGAGATGCCGGATACCGTTTCTCGCTCGGCCATGCCATCCTCCTTGCAGGAATTGCTGCCTCACCTTAACGCAGCGGCCGGCACAAGCGCGAGCCCCCATCAACCGTAAAGCCGCAGCCCCACGACTGACCCAGATCAGATCCGGCCGCATGGAGTTTGCCGCTGCATCGCCATAACGCTAAGCTTGCCACCGCCGCCCGTCACCCCTTGCGGTTGCGGGCATCGCCCATGGGTTTATTTCAAGGAGACTCAAGATGAGAAAGCTGGGAGTGGGGATTGCGTTGATCATGCTGAGTGGCTTTTCCGGATGGGCCAGCGCCCAGGAAACCGTGGAGCCCATGGCCGCAGAAGAAGGCGGCGCGTTGCCTGATCGTGATCAGATCTATGGGTTCGAACTCATGACCAGGGACGAACGCAAGCAGTATCGCGAGCAATATGAAGCCGCGAAATCCAACGATGAGCGCCGGGCCTTCCTGGACAATCATCGCAAACGCATGCAGGAACGCGCACGCGCCATGGGATTCGGCACCCCGGAGCAGGCGCAGGCCATGGCCAAGGAAGGCACGCTGCAAAAGGGTACAGGACAGAGCTCGCATCCCAAATCCAATGACGGCGGGATCCACAATTACCTGCACTATTGAATGATCCGCTTGGCCGATTGATCTTGCTGAGAAAGGCGCCATCAGGCGCCTTTTTTTGCGCTGGATGTTCAGTCGTTGGTCGCTTGCGTGCTCAAGCAGGTCATCCGGAAGCCGATAAACACGACATGGAGCATCGCCGCTTCGAATAACGAATCAACTACCTCGTGCGGGCCATCGTCCAGGAGTCTTGCCATGAAGATCCACACCCTGATTTTTCCCTTGGCCTTGGCATGTGTCGCTGCCCCCGCGCACGCCGAACTCGCCCGGATGGACTATGCACAAATGGCGGAGGTCACGGGTCAAGCCTACTTCATCAGTCTGGGTTCGGTTGAACTGCCCTTTTCGATCAAGACCCTCGCCGAACGGCATATCGCGATTGGCCCACTCGGCATCAGCGCATTCGCCATGGGCGTGGAGACGCGTATCCCCACCCTGACCTCGCTACCGCGGAATCTGTTCGTCGGCGCATTCAATGGCATCAACACCACAGCCTACGATGCCATTGCTGCCGGGCTGAGCGTCGCGCCGCCGCCCATCAACCCAGTCGGAATCATGCTGTGGGAGTACGTTCCCGTGGTAACACTGGAATTCAAATAGCGCCCGTTCATCCAGGCGTTCGGCAAAGCGCGCTGCATGCGTGGCGTGGCTCAACGCCCCCGCAAGCCCCAAGGGACAGCCCGCAAGCACGGACTGCTTGCGGGCAATCTTGTGGAATGGACTCACGGCGCGTCGGTTGGACCCATCGGTTTTCAGGATGAAGAGGATGGGGGCTGCAAGCGCCTAGGAATTGCCGAGCCGTAGCCGGGCCGGAAAGCTGCCGCAAGGGTGGATGCGACATAGGCTTGAGCCCGCTCGACGGCGACCTCGACCGATTCATCCAGCGCCAGACGGGCAGCCAGGGCGGCGGCCAGGGTGCAACCCGAGCCATGGAACGGGCCAGCCAGGCGTGGCCAGCGAAAGATCCGTACGCCTTCGGGCCCGTGCAGGCAGTTTTCCACCGCCGCGGTCGGTTCGTCTCCGCCGGTGACAAACACGTACCGGGCGCCCAAGGCCCGCAATGTCTCGGCGCAGGCCGAAAGATCAGCCAGCCCGGTCAGCGCGCGGGCCTCGACGACATTGGGCGTGAGCACGGTGGTGCGCGGCAACAATGCCGCCTTAAGCGCGGGAATCAGATCAGCCTCGGCGAGCTGTCCGCCGCCCGTGGCCACCAGCACCGGATCGGTCACCACCGGGATTGAAGGATGACGCGCCAGAAGCGCCGCGACTGCGGTGACAATCGCGCCGTTGCCCAGCAAGCCCAGTTTGATCGCCGCGACGCGCTGATCGGCCAGCACCGCCTCGGCCTGGGCGATCACCAGCGCCGGCGCTACCGCCTCGACCCGACTCACATTGACCGTGTCCTGCACGGTGAGACAGGTGATCGCCACCGCTGCATGGGCGCCCTGCGCCGCGATGGCCTCGATGTCGGCCTGCTGGCCGGCGCCGCCGCTGGGGTCATGTCCTGCGAACACCAGAACCGTGGGAGGGTGAGCCGCTTTGTCCATGGCGGCAGTTTAGCATTGGCGACACCTGCGGCAGTCGCCGCAGGGCAGCCGATCAGCGCCCCCGGCCGAGCGCCACTGTCACCCAAGGGCGCGCGACAATGGCGTCGCGTTGATGCCCAGTCACACAAGGCACACCGGAGCGCCCGTCAACGATTCCCGCTCAATCCAGCCGCGGGAAGCGCTCGGCGATGGGATCGCCGGTGAAGCGCGCGATCCAGCCCTCGGGGTTATTGAACAGCCGGATGGCGGTGAAGCGCGGCCGTGACCCCATATCGAACCAGTGCAGCGTGCCGGCAGGAACACTGATCAGATCGCCCTTCATGCAGAGCACGGCGTAGACCCGCTGATTCAGGTGCAGGCAGAACAGGCCGGCACCCTCGACGAAAAAGCGCACCTCGTCCTCGCCATGCGTGTGCTCGCTCAGGAATTTCTGCCGCAGCGCCACACGATCAGGATGGTCGGGATACAGGTTGACCACATCCACACTCTGATAACCCGCCTCCTGCACGAGCCGATCGATTTCTGGCCGGTAGGCAGCCAGGATGGTCTCCATGTCGGCCCGTTCGTCCAGCGCCCGGGTGGCCGCCCAGCGTCGAAACAGCACCCCGGCCTCGGCCAAGGTGTGGCGGATGGTGTCGCCATCCTCGGTATCCAGCAGCGGGCGCGTGGCGTCGTGTTCGGCATAAACGGTCAACCGGCTCATTGGACGACCTCCTGCAATTGGGGAATATGGTGAAAATCGGCAGCCACGGGGTGACTGCTCGTCAACCCGGCCGCGCGGGCCAAGAGACAGGTTTCCAGGCCCGCCGTTCGTGCCGCGTCGAGTTCGGACTCGATGTCCGACAGGAATAGAATCCGCTCGGGCGGCAGATCGATGGCCCGGGCGATGTGCCGGTAGCTGTCCGCTTCGCGCTTGGCACCCACCCGGGTATCAAAATAACCGCTGAACAGGCCCGTCAGATCGCCGTGGTCGCTGTGGCCGAACAGCAAGCGCTGGGCCTCCTCGGAGCCGGACGAGTAGACATAGAGCCGCAGGCCGGCTTCGTGCCAGCGACGCAGGCAGATCGCTGCATCAGGATAGAGATGGCCGGTGAAATCGCCACGCTCGTAACCCTCGCGCCAGATCCAGCCCTGCAAGGTCTTGAGCGGCGTGATCTTGAGGTCGAGCTTGATCCACTCCAGCAACTGATCCACCACCTGCGCCTCGCTTGCCCCCGGCCGGCCGCTCTGGGCCGCCACCTCGGCCAGCAACGCCTGCACCCGGGGCTCGTCGCGATGGGCGGCGATATAGGCCGGCAGTTGGCGCGCGGCATAGGGAAACAGCACGCGGTGCACAAACCCGATGTCGGTGGTGGTGCCCTCGATGTCGGTGACGATGGCCTGGATGTTCATGCACGCCCCTCCAGCAACCGTTCAGTCAACCGGCACTGCATCAGGAATTCCCAGCCTTCCACATGGCGCCGCGCCTCCGCCACCGACGTGCCCCAGGCATACAGGCCATGCCCGCGCACCAGAAAACCATGGGACAGCACAGCCGACGCCCAACGCTCCGCGAGGCGATCGGCCAGTGCCGGAATATCCTGGGTATTCTCAAAAATCGGCAAGGCAACCCCCTGTTCATGGGTGGTGTGGCCGCGAATGGCTTTTTGCATCTCGTAGCCTTCGAACAGCAGCGTCTCGGTCGGTGCAAGACGCGAGAGCACAGTGGCCGCCACCGAATGGGTGTGCAGCACGCAGCCTATGGTGGGGGCGAGCCGGTAGAGCCGCTGGTGCAAGGACGCCTCGGCGGAAGGCATCGGCGCCGTGGCGGGCAGGGGCGCGTGCACGGCAGCGCGGATGAAATCGTCCGTTGTGAGGGCGCGCTTGTCGCGACCCGAGGCGGTAATGAGAAAGTGGTCGGCGTCCTCGCGCAGCGAGAAGTTGCCGCCGGTCGCAGGCGACAGGCCCTGGGCTGCCAGTGCGCCGACGGCCTGGATGAGGGTATCGAGGGTGTCCGCAGTCGCCATGGGCGATCCCCGCCGGGTCGGATTTCAGGGAGGAGCATGATACCGCAGGCCACCCGGCCCGTCCCGACCGGATCGATGACATCGGTGCCGCCGCCCGCTGTGCGCTAAAATTCACCATTCCCAAGACTGATCGGACCCCGGAGATCCCCATGCGCATCGGCACCCCCCTGTCCCCGTCCGCCACCCGGGTCATGCTGCTGGGCGCCGGCGAGCTGGGCAAGGAAGTGATCATCGCTTTGCAGCGGCTGGGCGTGGAAGTGATCGCCGTGGACCGCTACCCCAATGCCCCGGGGCACGCCGTCGCCCATCGCGCCCATGTCCTGGACATGACCGATGGTGCGCTCCTGCGCGAACTCATTGCCCTTGAGCGCCCCCATTGGGTGGTGCCGGAGATCGAGGCCATTGCCACCGAGACCCTGCGCGCGCTGGAGGCCGAAGGGCTGACACAGGTCGTCCCCACCGCCGAGGCCGCCTGGCTCACCATGCAACGGGAAGGCATCCGGCGCCTGGCAGCAGAGGAACTGGGGCTGCCCACCTCGCGCTATGCCTTTGCCGACTCCGAAGCCGAGCTGGCCGCCGCCATCACCGGCGGCATCGGCCTGCCCTGTGTGATCAAGCCGGTGATGTCGTCCTCCGGCAAGGGACAATCAGTCATCCGCACGCTGGACGAGGTGCCGGCAGCCTGGGCCGCCGCCCGCGCGGGCGGCCGGGTGGATCGGGGTCGAGTGATCGTCGAGCAATGGATTCGCTTCGATTTCGAGATCACCCTGCTCACGGTGCGCGCACCCGATGCGACGGGACAGATCCAGACCCAGTTCTGTGAGCCCATCGGCCATCGCCAGGTGGATGGCGATTATGTCGAGAGCTGGCAGCCCCAGCCCATGAGCCTGCAGGCGCTGGAGCGCGCCCGTCAGATTGCCTTGCAGGTCACCGACCGGCTCGGCGGCCGGGGAATTTTCGGCGTGGAGTTGTTTGTGCGCGGCGACGAGATCTGGTTCAGCGAGGTCAGTCCACGCCCTCATGACACCGGGCTGGTGACCCTCGCGAGCCAGGTCCAGAGCGAGTTCGAGCTGCATGCCCGGGCCATCCTGGGGCTGCCGGTGGATACGCGGATGCAGCGGCCGGCGGCGAGCGCTGTGATCTATGGCGGCATGGCGGCGGTCGGGGTGGCCTTCGAAGGTTTGGAACAGGCACTGGCGGTGCCGGAAAGCGATCTGCGCCTGTTCGGCAAACCCAACGCCACCCCCAAGCGGCGCATGGGGGTGGCGCTGGCACGGGGGGACACCATTGAGC
>JBATEM010000007.1:0-5857 GCA_049664005.1 Candidatus Macondimonas sp. | reverse complement strand
GGCGTGGCCGCTCGATCCCACGGCGGTCATCTGTTGTGCGGCGGGTTTGCCCGACGCGGCTCGGGATGCCCTGGAGGCGGCCGGCCGCGACTACCCCAACGAGGCCTTGTGCCGGGCCCATCTGGCTCGGGCTCAGGATCTGGCCCCCGATCATCCGGCCGTGTTGATCGGCTTTTACCGCTTTCATTTCTATGGTGGGCGACTGCGGGAGACGCTCGCGGTGGGCTTGCGCTGCCTGGACTGGGCGGCCAAGGCGGCGAACCTCCAGCCGGACTGGCGGGCGGTGCGTCCCGGAGATGCGCCGTTCGGGGATTTCGCGGCGGCGCTGCCGCGGTTTTATCTGTTTTGCCTCAAAGGCTGCGGTTACCTGAACCTGCGCCTGGGCGAGTCGGCGGCGGGGCAGGCCATGCTGGAGAAGCTGGCGGAACTGGACCCCGGCGACAAGCTGGGCGGCCGGGTGCTGTTGCAGGTGGTCGAACGGCAGGGCAGGGATGACGATGACTGAGCGCACCCTTCTCCGCGACGAGATCGATGAGGCCATCGACTGGATCGGGCAGCCGGTCGACTGCGCCAACTGTGTCCATCAGGACCTGCTGTTGCGCGAGACCTGCGGGCTGCGCTGGTCCTGCATCCAGGATCGCTACGCCCGGCGCATCGACCGCTTCTTCGCCATGAATCCTGAACGGGCCAATACGGCGCTTTCCCATCCTTATTTCGAGGTGCGGGCGGTGGCGGCCAAGTACGCCGACCTGTTCCACCTGTCGGCGCTGCTCACCGATCCGGATGAAACCGTGCGCTGGAGTGTGGCCATGCGCTTGCCGCTGGGCCAGTTGCACAAGCTGAGCCGGGATCCGGATCGGGAGGTGCGGATTCGCGTGGCCTCCCGCATCAGTCCCGCACATCTGTATCCCATGATCCACGACCCCGATTACTACGTGCGGCAGATTGTCGCCAAGCGACTGCCCACCGGGCTGCTCCCCCTGATGGCATCGGATCCCGAGTCCGAGGTGCGCAAAGTGGTGGCCGCGCGCGCCGACACCACGCTGTTGCCGCGCTTGGCCCGGGATCCGGATCCGGCGGTCCGGCTGGTGGCCATCGAACGCCTGCCCGCGGGGCAGCTCAGCGCCCTGCGGACGGATCCGGACTGGCGAGTGCGCTACGAGGTGGCCCGGCGGGTGTCCGTGGCCCAGTTGCGGCCACTGCTCACGGATGAGGACAGCGAGGTCCGCCAATTGGCCCAGACGCGCTGGGCTGGCAATCCCGACATCCTCGACCCGATTTGTGGCCGTGGATAACCCATCGTCAATCGAAAGGAGACTCCCATGAGCGACGGCATGATTGGTGAGCTGGACAATCAACCCGCCTTCCGTTTCGGCGAGAAGGTGCAGTCCCGCAAGACTATCCGCAACGATGGCACCTATGTGGGCAAGGACATCGGCGAGATTCTGGTGCGCAAGGGCGATGTGGGCTATGTCAGCAACATCGGCACCTTCCTGCAGCAGTTCTACATCTATGGGGTGGATTTCCTGGACAGCGGCCACCGCGTCGGCATGAAGGCCAAGGAGCTCATTTCCCTGGATCGGGTTCCCCAGCCTGATGCGTCGGTTGCCTCGCTGGATGAGGCCGGGCAATGAATCGCCTGCGGGTGCTGAGCCTCGTGTCGCCACCGCCCACCGGAGCGGCCGAGCTTGCCGGGACGGCATCTGCGGGCTGGCTCGCAGGGTGCGTTCAAGCGCTGGCGAGGCGCCTGCTTGGTGGCGCCATGTCGAATGGCGCCAGGGGGGAAAGCATGCATTCCACCGCTTTTGTGGCACAGCCCGACCAGATGGTTGGTGTCCACCCCAATGAATTCGATTGCCGGCGCATCGCACGGCGCCTGGAAGACCGGCGGCGCTACCGCTATGTGGAGCCGGCCGTGATCCCGATCCCTGGCGGTTACCGCATCGAGAGTCCCTGTTGCTCGCGCAACGTGGACGCCGCTGGTGGTGTCATCGACATTGCCCGCATCGAACACCTTCCCCGCGAGCGCGGCTGGCTGCTCTATCGCCGCGATCATGCGCTGCGGGCGTGGATGGTTCACGGCGCATTTGATTCGCTCAATACCGTGTTGGACGTTTTGAACGAGGATCCAGACCGGCTGCTCTGGCCCTGAGGTGTGGTGATGTCATCCGTCTATCTTGATCACAACGCGACGACCCCCCTCGCGCCCGAAGCGCTGGCAGCCCTGCTGCCCTATCTGGGTGAGGTTTTCGGCAATCCGTCCAGTCCCCACCATTTCGCCGACGCGCCGGCCACTGCCGTGCGCGAGGCGCGAGCGCAGGTGGCCGCCTTGCTGGGTGCCCAGGCCAAGGACATCCATTTCACCAGCGGGGCCACCGAAAGCATTCATTGGGCGATCCAGGGCGCCCTGGCGCTGCGGCCCGGGCAGCGGCAGATCATCACGACCGTGGTGGAACATCCCGCCGTGCTCAAGCTGTGCCGCCATCTGGAGCAGCAGGGTGTGACAGTCACCTATCTGCCGGTCGACCGGGAAGGCCGCTTGCGGCTGCATTACCTGGAGGCGGCGCTCACGCCGCAAACCGCCCTGGTGTCCGTCATGGCCGCCAACAACGAAACCGGCGTGCTGTTTCCGGTCGAAGAAATCGCCGCCCTGACCCAGGCGCGTGGGGTGTTGCTGCATGTGGATGCGGCCCAGACGGTCGGCAAGCGGGTCATCGACCTGAACCGCACGCCGATCGATCTGTTGTCCCTGTCCGGCCACAAGCTGCATGGCCCCAAGGGCATCGGCGCGCTCTATATCCGCAATGGCGTCAATCTGCCCCCGTTGTTTTTCGGCACCCAGGAGCGCGGCCGGCGCGGCGGTAGCCTGAACGTGCCCGGCATTGTCGGCCTGGGCGCCGCCTGCCGCCTCGCGGCGGAATCACTGTCAGGCACGACCGCGCCGATCGCTCTCCTGCGTGACCGGCTGGAAGCCGGGATTCGGGCGATGTTCCCCACGGCGCATATCAATGGGGGTCACGCCGAACGGCTCGCGGGCACCAGCAACATCAGTTTCCCCGGGATCGAGGGTGAAGCCCTGGTGGATCGCCTGGACCGGGCCGGGTTTGCCGTGGCCAATGGCGCGGCCTGCACCGTGGGCGGCAGCCAGCCCTCCCATGTGCTGATGGCCATGCACAAGGACGAGATCTTGGCCAGCGGCGCGGTGCGATTTTCCTTTTCTCGATACAACACCATCGCCGAGGTTGAGCGGTTGCTGACCGTTCTGCCGGACATCCTGTCCACCTTGGCACCCGAGGCCGCCGCCGACGCGCTCGGCAGCGGCTGAATTTACATTCAAGGGGAACGCCAGATGAAAGTCATGATTCGCCGGGACGCCGCAGGGGCCTTGTCGGCCTATGTGCCCAAGAAAGACCTGGAAGAGCCCATTGTGGGAATGGACAACCCCGAGATGTGGGGCGGCATCGTGACCCTGGCCAATGGCTGGCGGCTGGAATTGCCGGCCCTGGCGGCAGATACCCCGCTGCCGCTCACGGTGGAAGCGCGCCGGGTGGGGGAGTGAGCATGCAGGCCGTGGAGCTGGAACGCATCGAAGCCATCCTGGGCGCCGATGTGCCCGCTGACTGGCTGTCCCGGTTGCGGCGCGACCTGCCCGGTCGGGTGATCACCGTGTGTGACGCATCCGACATGACCGAAGGCCGGCCCTACCGGGAGTATCCCGGCTTCGCGCTTTATCTGGTGGATAACGCCACCCATTGCTGGCAACTGACCCAGGATGTGGAGGCGGCCACTGGCCTGGTGGTGGCCAAGCGACGGGAGGTGCGCGCGCCATGAAGCCCACGGATCTCGACATCCTGCTCAGCGATCCCGACATCAGCGCGCTGGAACTGGAGATGGTCACCGCTGTGCTCGGTTCGCCCTACATCAGCGCCGGCCCGCTGACCGAACGGCTGGAGGAGGCCGTGGCCCGCCGCATGGCGCGTCGCCATGCCATCGCCGTGAGCAGCTCCACCCTCGGCCTGTGGCTGGTGCTCCAGGCGGCCGGTATCGGGCCCGGGGCGGAGGTGGTGGTGCCATCCTATGGCTGGCGCCAGCTTGCCGACGCCGTCGTCCTCGCAGGTGCCCGGGTGGTGTTTGCGGAT
Organism: Candidatus Macondimonas sp.; assembly: GCA_049664005.1. Taxonomy (GTDB): domain Bacteria; phylum Pseudomonadota; class Gammaproteobacteria; order UBA5335; family UBA5335; genus Macondimonas. Next base: position 1,718 of record JBATEM010000007.1, on the reverse strand, counting down.
GTCGATTACTGGTCGGGCTGCCTGACCCCCGACAAAGTGGCGCCGCGCCTCACGCCCCAAACCCAGGCTCTACTGGTGGCCAATGCCAATGGGCATCCAGCACCCTGGAGCGGGTTGCGGGCCTTGGCCAGTCAACACGGTTTACTGTTGATCGAGGATTCCAGCGAGGCCATCGGTTCGACCTATCAGGGCCGTGTCGTGGGCAGTTTCGGCGACTGCGCCATCCTCGACTTCACGCAGCCCGGACCCCTGGCCTGCAGCCAGGGCGCCATGGTGCTGACCGATGACATCAATCTCACGGCCAAGTTGCGCCTGCTGCGCGAGCGTACCCTCTCTGATCGCACGTCGGTGGTGGCGGGTGGGCTGCCCGTGGCCCACGCGGGCATCGGCGAACTGAATGCGGCATTGGGATTGGCGCAATGGACCCGACTGGATGAAATCCTGGCCCGCCGCAAGGCCGTGGAGGCGTATTACCTCAAGGTCATCCAGACTTTCGAGGGCATCAAACCCCCTTATGTCGCCCCGGATGTGGACGAGGTGCACTGGTTCCTGTCACTGGTTCACCTGGGCACCCGCTTCAGTCGCAGCAGCCGGGATGCCATTGTCGATGACCTGGCGACCGCGGGGGTGCAGGCGGCGGCCTATTGCCTGCCCTTGCACCGGCAGTCGCGCTATTTCGACAAGCAGCGCCCGCGCCAGGATTTGTGGGTCACCGACAAGCTGGCCGACCGCGCCCTGGCCTTGCCTTTCCATGCCCACCTCGATGCAGAAGAAGTCGATTTCATCGTCCAGACCGCCAAGGACGCCTCCCTCAACGTAGGCGCCGGCTCCGCCATCTATCTATAGGCAGTCACTGCCGCCAAGGAGATCTCGTATGAGTACCCAGGACATCATGATTCACGTCCGCTTTGCCCCCGATGGCACCGTGACGGAAATCGGCGAACGGCCATCCGGCTGCACCGCCCAGCAGTGGTTCAACTTTCTGACCCAGCAGCATGGGCTTTCCTACCTGACCCTTTCCGGCGGTCGCGCCGTGTTCCGCGTGGCGCCCGAAGCCATCACCGCCCTGCGGGAGCAGGCCCTGGCCCAGGGGGCCGCGGCATGAACAACGCCAAATGGCTTGATGAACTCTTGGCTGGCCTGGATCGGGGTGGCGTGATTCCCTACCTGGGGTCCGGCACGCTCGCGCTCTGCCCGGAAGCCGCCACCGTTCCGGCTTCCCCGGAGGCACTGGCAACTTTCTTGGGCAGCAAGGTGACGGTTCCCGGTCGGGCCCGCGGTAATCTGAGTGCCAGCGCCCAGTACATCGAGAACTTCAAACACCGCAAGACCCTCACCGACTTGATGAGTCAGGCATTCGCACCGCAACTGACGCCATCCAGCCTGCACCACACCCTGGCCGGCTTGCCCGGACTGCCGTTGATCGTCCAGCTCTGGTACGACGATGCCATGCGCAGCGCCCTCATGGACCGCATGGATGTGGGGCTGATCCAGGCCGCCAGCCAGGCGGAGCAGTTCGGCACCTGGGTGAACCACCTGACCCTCGACGGCGCGCCGGTGGAAGCCGACGTGGCCGCTGATTGGTCCCTCGCCCTCTACCAACCCTGGGGCGCGTTGGCTCCCAATCGCAACTTCCTCGTGTCCGATTCCGATTTCGTGGAAGTCCTCACCGAAATCGACATCCAGACGCCCATTCCCGGTCTGGTCCAGGAACGCCG
>JBATEM010000006.1:0-4898 GCA_049664005.1 Candidatus Macondimonas sp. | reverse complement strand
CGTTGCAGGTCCTGCGTCCCAAGCGCCGGACGCTGCTCGACGGATTTGCCGACGCCAGCGATTTTCGCACCCGCCCCCTGGAGCGCCAGGATTTCAGGGCCCTGTGGCAATCCGCATCCCGGCGTCTGACACCGTATTGCCTGGATCCGAATCGGCAGCAGGTGATTTTCGTGGAGACGCCAGAGGGCATCAATCTCGTTGATGATCATCCCTTTCTCTACGAAGCACAGCGGCGTCATGCCGTGAAATTGCATGCAGTGCCTTATGCCGCTGTGATGGCTCTGGCTGCCGAGATCCCGGATGCCCTGGCGCGTACCCCGGTCATCTTCCTGCACAGCACCGGGCGCTGCGGATCGACTCTGCTGTGTCGATTGCTGGGTGATGCGGCGGGAACTGTTTCTGTTTCCGAGCCGGATTTCTACAGCCAGCTGGTGTTGTTGCGCGAGGGGGCAACGGCTGCGGACGAAGCTCAGCTTGGCCGGATTACGGCAGCCTGCACCCGGTTGCTGGTGGCGCATCTGCGTAGCGCCAATCCTGCGGCGCAATCGGTGGTGATCAAGCTGCGCGGCGTGGTGGTGTTCGCAGCGGATCTGCTGGCTCGCGATCTGCCGGATGCCCGGCATCTGTTCCTTTATCGCAATGCCACCGATACCGTGGATTCCTTTTTCGCCATGCTGATGCGGGTGCCCTTGATGCGTCTCGCGCGCAAGGTGCGACTGGAAACCATGGTGTTGCGGCTCTTGGCATTGATCAATCCGATGAAACGCAATCCGGGCGCGCTGGCGCCACTGTACAAGCAAGCCCATTACCAGAAGCAGATTCCCGAGGACTTGGCCGCTTTCCTGACCATCGGCTGGTTGTCCAAGATGGATCGTGTGTTGGATTTGCAGCGCAATCCGCCGGGTTTTTTCCAAGCAGTGTTGCGCTATGAGGATCTATGCGTCCAGGGAATCACGCTGATCCCAGACCTGCTGACGGCCTTGAGCTTGCCGGCCGCGGACGAGGTGGCGATGGCGCGCATGGGACGCACCATGTCGCGCAATGCCCAAGAGGGGTCCATATTGGCAAGCACCGGCGGATCGACTTTACGCCCCCGGCAACGGGAGATGGTTCATCGCATGCTGGCTTTGCACCCCGAAATTCAGGTGAGCGACTACCTGCTGCCGGGAACGCTGCGACGGGAGCAGGGATGAATCAGTCAAGGTCGGAATCGGAACAAGAGGTGAGCGCTGGTCGCGCCACGCTGCTGCGGGTCATGCTGGCCCTCATCTTGCTGATTGTTCTGGTCGTGGCATACCGGTCCTTGGATCTGGGTCGCTTCACCGATCGGGAACAATTCGGCGCCCATCTGGCGGCTCTGCGGGGCTGGCAGCTGCAGGCCGGCTGGCTGGGGATGACCGAGTTTGCCTTGGCCGGGATCACCGTGATTATCCTCAATGTGCCCTGCGTGCTGGTGGTGCTGGCTGCCGCGGCGCTCTATGGGGCGCTGGGTGGAATCATGATGGGCGTGCTCACCTTGAATGTGGCCAGTGTGATCATCTATCTGGTGGGTCGGCATCTGGGGCGGGCGGCGGTGATGCGGGTCTTTGGCCGCACCATGCAGCGGGTGGAAGCGCATTTCGGGAATCACGGCTTGATCAGCGTGATCCATTTGCGCTTGCTGTTTTTCGCGCTGCCGCCGGTCAATTGGTTTCTGGCGGTGATGAACCTGCGCTTGCGGGATATGGCCCTGGGGACCTTGATCGGCTCTTTCCCCAAGATCGTGCTGTATGCCTGGCTCGGCGATGTGGTGATCGAGAAGCTGGCCTTTCATCCGGAGCAATTGCACTGGTATAGCCCGGAGTTGCTCACGCCCATGCTGGCTGGAATTGGCCTGAGCCTGATGTTGCGTGTGGTGGATCAGCGCTGGATCACGCCGCGCGCCGAGCAAGCCTGAGCAATCAGCTGACTTGCTCGCGGGCTGGGGTGAAGTGGGCAACGGCCGGAGCGGGGGGTCGTGCTGGGTGCAAATGGGCCTCACAGGCGCGCAGCAGGATGGAATCGGCCTCGGTGAGGTAACGCAGTGCGCGATGGTGGCCGGGGATCTTTTCCGGATGCAGGCGCGCATTGAACGCGCGCTGCATGATGCGACGCCCGCGTCCCGAGAGGGTGTCGAGGCGGAAATAGACCAGGCTCATGCCGACCGTCTGGCGCGCACTGAAATCGGCGAAATGCCCCTCTTCCAGGAATCGACGAAAGGGGGGGCGGCCGTCCCACCAGAGTTTCAGGCGATCGCTGTTGTCGAACAAGTAGGGGTGTCCGCAGTGCTTGAGAATGCGCTGACGGATTTTTTTGCGCCGATAGTAAGGTTCGAGCGCGCGGGCCAGCCAGGTTTCATAGCCCGCGATGTAAGGCCCGATCAGCACTAGGCCGCTGGCTGTCGGCGTGTGGCCGGCCGCCAGGGTCGCATGCAGCGCGCAGCTCAAGGAAGAGGTGCTCAAGCTCATGCCCACCAGCAAGGGCTGTTGTGCGCCGTCGGTCAACATCAGTTGCAAATCATGCAGAACGGCGGTGATGTCCACATAGCCGCCGCGAGCCTGATGCTCGTAATGGGCTTCATAGACCGCGCTCACTGCGGGATGATCGAGCAGACCTTGAATCACGGCATCGCCGAAACTGCCGCGTACGGGGTCGAATCCACCGGGGAACAGCACAACGGGCACGCCGGAGGCGGGGGGATTGTGCTTGCGCCGGGTTTCGATCAGATAATGTCCCTGGAGCGCCACCCCGTTCCATTCAGTCAGGTAGCGCGCTGATTCGTTCTGGAAGCGGATGGGGTGAAGGTGTGACAGCTCGGGCATGCGTGTGTGAACCTCGGATCTGGATCGTGCCTAAGGGGGCGCCGCTGATGAGTGTATCGGCACAATATGTCATCCTTGAGTTGCAGCCGTTTAAGCCGGTATCCTTGGCGCGGCTCATTCGCGGGCTTCCGAATCTTTTGCTGGCGTAGCTCAGTTGGTAGAGCAGCCGATTTGTAATCGGCAGGTCGCGGGTTCAAATCCTGTCGCCAGCTCCATGGCTATTATTCCTATCGCTCGCCCCTCCAAGGGGGGGTGTGTTGCGCGCCTGTTCCGGACTTGGGAAGGCGCTCGTCAGTGTGGATGAAAGGTTTCGAGCAGCGCCGCAGGGCAGCAATCTCAATCTCGAACAAATTGTATCCGGGTCCACGCCACGAATGGCAGGGTCTGGACCAAACCAGCGTCAACCGGGAATGTTGAATATGGCGATTCGCATCAGAAACAGATGGTCTCTGTTGGCCGTGCTGTTCTTGGCCGCCTGCGGCAAGGAAGAAGCAGTCGCGCCGCCGGAACGACCGGCGGTGTTGATTACGACCGTGGTGGTTGGTCAGCAACTTGTTGAGGATACCGAAGCCTCTCTGGGGAGGCTGCAGTCGAACGTGGATCCGAAGATTGCCGCAGAGGTCCCGGGGCGGGTGCTGTCGGTTGCTGTGGAAGCGGGCGAGACGGTGGCCCAGGGGCAAGTGCTGGCGCGTCTGGATGAGCAGGATTATCGCCTTGCAGTCGAACGTGCCGGCGCCGACGCGCGCCGCCTGGAGGGCTTGAGTGCCCAGCAGCAACGGCAGGTAGAACGCTATCAGCAACTGGTCAAGGAAAATTTCTTTTCTGCCAATGCGCTCGACGAGATCGTGACGCAACTGGCGGGGACCCGTGAGCAGCTTGCCGCTGCCCGCACCCAGATGGCGCAGGCACGCAAGAATCTCGACCGAACCGCTGTCAAGGCGCCCGCTGCCGGGGTTATCGCCCAGCGGCTGGTCAGCCCTGGTGACTATGTGGGAGCCGGAAATCCATTGTTCCAGCTCAGCACCGACCAGACTTTGCGGGTGGTGCTGCCTTTCCCCGAAAGCCTGGGAAATCGATTGGAGGTAGGGCAAACCTTGCGCCTTTATGCGCCCATGGCGCCTGAGGAGCGTGTGGAAGTCCCCATTACGGAAATCCGCCCGGTTATCGGCGCCCAGAATAGAGCGATTGAAGTCCTGGCGGAAATCCGTAATCCAGGCGGCTGGCGCGCGGGTGGCAGCGTAACCGGGGAGGTGGTGCTGGTGCGTCGTGAAGGCGCTATTGTGGTTCCGCCGTTGGCGCTGATTCGGCGTCCGGCGGGCACGGTGGTGTATGTCATCACGGGTGATCAGGCGATTGAGCGTCCGGTGACGGTAGGCGTGCGTACCGCGCGCTTCGTGGAAATCCTCGATGGCCTCAAGGGTGGCGAGACCATCGCGGTCGAGGGCGCTTCTTACCTGAGTGAGGGCGCCAAGGTGCGCCAGGCGCAGGAGCGCGGCGCATGAATCTGCCGGAGTTGTCGATTCGTCGGCATGTGCTCGCGTATATGCTCAATGCGGTCTTGCTGCTGTTCGGGATTATCGGTTTTCGTGATCTGGGGGTGGACCGTTTCCCCAACGTGGATATCCCGGTCGTCACCATCACCACGATCCAGCCCGGCGCCAATCCGTCCGTAGTGGACGCCAGTATCACCAACATCATCGAGCGTCAGGTCAACAGCGTCCCGGGGATCGAGAATATCCGCTCCAGTTCCACGCCCGGTGTGTCGGTGGTGGCGATCAATTTCGAGCTGGAAAAAAATGTGGATGTGGCCTTCAACGAGGTCCAGGCCAAGGTCAACCAGGTGCTGAGCCAGTTGCCCACGGATGCCGATCCACCCATTGTGGCCAAGGTGGAAACCACCTCCCAGCCCATCCTCTGGCTGGCCTTGCAGGGCGACCGGACCGAGCAGCAGCTGAATGTCTATGCCAACAACACCTTGCGCAAGCAGTTGGAAAACGTCAACGGCGTGGGCGAGGTGCGCATTGCCGGTTCGCGGGAACGTACTGTACGCGTTGAAGT
>JBATEM010000005.1:0-4468 GCA_049664005.1 Candidatus Macondimonas sp. | reverse complement strand
GAGCCGGGCAGATGCGGCCCTGATGGAATCAGCCATCGCCGGCGCCGTCCAGGCCGCGCCGACCCTGGCGCGCATGCGTCCACACGCCCGCCAGGCCATCCTGCGGCATTGCCTGGGACGCCTCCGGGAACAGGCGGCATCCCTGGCCGCGATCCTGGTCCAGGAGGGCGGCAAGCCGCTGACCGCCGCACGCGCCGAAGTCGAGCGTTTGCTCCGCACCTTTGAGCTGGCGGCCGAGGAGGCGGGCCGGCCCGAAGGCGCCTTCCATGACCTGCGCGGCAGCCCCTTGAGCAGAGAGACGCTGGCGTTCGAGCGGCGATTTCCGGTCGGTCCGTGCGCCTTCATCACGCCGTTCAATTTTCCGCTGAATCTGGTGGCCCACAAGGTGGCCCCCGCCCTCGCCGTGGGGTGTCCCTTTGTCCTCAAACCGGCCAGCAATACGCCCGTCAGCGCGCTGATGTTGGGGGAAATCCTGGCCGAGGCCGACTTGCCGCCCGGCGCCTTCTCCATTGTGCCTTGCACGCGGGAGGCCGCAAACGCGCTGGTGGAAGACGATCGGTTGCGCTTCCTGAGTTTTACGGGATCGGCCGCCGTCGGCTGGGATCTCAAGGCACGGGCGGGGAAAAAACGCGTCACCCTCGAACTGGGCGGCAACGCCGCCTGTATCGTGGCGGCCGATGCCGATCTGGAGCGCGCCATCCCGCGCATCGTTCAAGGGGGCTTTGGCAACTCCGGCCAAAGCTGCATCAGCGTCCAGCGCATCCTGGTGCATCGCTCGCTGGAATCGGCGTTCCGGGAACGGCTGCTGGCGACCGTTTCCGCCCTGACCGTGGGCGATCCGGCGCATGAGGATACGGTGGTCGGCCCGCTGATCGATGAAGACGAGGCGATTCGACTGGAAAAATGGATCGCCGCAGCCCAAGCGCGCGGGGCGCGCGTATTGTGCGGGGGGCATCGCCAGGGCGCCGTCTTCAGCCCGACCGTGCTGGAAGCTGTTCCGGAGGATTGCCCCATCTGGGCCGAGGAAGCCTTTGGGCCGGTGGTCGTCATTCGCGTTTTCAGCCATTTCGATGAGGCATTGGCCATTGTCAACGCCAGCCGTTATGGCTTGCAGGCGGCATTGTTCACCGATCACATGCCCCATATCCTGCAGGCTTGGGAAAGCCTGGAAGTCGGGGCGGTAGTGGTCAACGAGGCACCGAGTTTCCGCGCCGACGCCATGCCCTACGGCGGCGTCAAGGACAGCGGCCTGGGGCGGGAGGGGGTGTGCAGCGCCATGGCCGAGATGACCGAACCGCGCCTGCTGGTGCTTCCCCACGCCGCTGAGGCTGCAGCGCCCAAGGATCACCGTTCCGTGTAGGGGCAGATCGGCATTGCCACCCTCACGGAAGCGCAGACGGGAGAGACACCGGGATGAACAGGACTGAAAGTGGAGCCGCTGCCTGCTATGTCTGTGGCGGGTAATCACGCAGGCGCACCACCAGCCGGCGGCAGCCTTCCTCCAGCAAATCCAGCACCCGGTCAAAACCCTGGGCGCCGCCGTAATAGGGATCGGGAACCTCCCGCGGTCGACCATCGCTCAATGGCGCCAGCAACAACTCGGGAATTGCCGTGGCGCCGTGTGGCTGGATCGCCTGCAAATGGGCCAAGTTCGCCTGATCCATCACCAGGATGTGGGTGAATGTCGTGAAATCTTCTGCTTGAACAAGCCGGGCGCGCAGGCCGCTCAAATCGATACCCCGGGCCAGGGCGGCCGCCACCATGCGGGGATCCGGCGGCCTGCCGGTGTGATAGCCATGGGTGCCGGCGGAATCGATCTCGATCCGCTCCAGCCATTCGGGCGCTTCCTGCCGCAACAGGTGGCGAAACACCCCTTCCGCCGCCGGCGATCGGCAGATGTTTCCCATGCAGACAAACAAGATCCGAGGCATGCGTCCTCCCCTGGTGAGATCGCCGGGCGGAACGAGATTCAGCCCGTCTGCTGCAGCAACTGCTGCCTGAACAAGGCCTCCACCCGCGCCAGATCGGCTTCGGTATCCACCGCCGCCCCCGGCAAGGCGGGCGCCTCAGCCACATGGATGCGCATGCCGCCCCATTGAGCGCGTAACTGTTCCAGCGACTCCTGGCGCTCCAGTTCGGAAGGCCCCAGCGCTGTGAAGGCGCGCAGCGCCCCAGCCCGATAAGCATAGATGCCCAGATGACGCAGCCACAGGCCCGGCGGCATCCCCGCATCCTGGGAAAAGCCGCCATCCCGATGCCAGGGAATCGGTGCGCGGCTGAAATACAAGGCGAAATCGTCCCGATCGCACACCACTTTGACCACATTGGGGTCGAGCAGCTCCTCGACGGTCCCGATGGGTGTGCAAAGCGTGGCGACCTGGGCCGTGGGCTGCGCTTGCAGGTTTTCCGCCACCCGCGCGACATTCACCGCAGGCATGGTGGGTTCATCGCCCTGCAGGTTGACCACCACCGCATCGTCCGCCCAACCGCGCTGCGTGACCACTTCCGCAATCCGATCGGTGCCGCACAGATGCTGATCCCCGGTCATGCACACCGTCGCCCCAAAGGAACGGGCCATCTGCGCCACCAGCTCATGCTCCGTGGCAATGATGACTTCCTCGGCACCGCTGTCCATGGCGCGGTGGTAGACATGCTGAATCATGGGCAGGCCGGCAATCAGGCGCAAGGGCTTGCCGGGCAGGCGGGTCGCGCCGTGGCGGGCGGGAATCACCACCTTGAAGCTCATCGCACCTCCTCCTCGGGGGCCAGGGCGCGGGCTTCCTCCACCAGCATGACCGGAATGCCATCGCGAATGGGGAAGGCCAGTCGATCGGCCTTGCAGATCAATTCCGCCGCCCCTGAACGGTAGACCAAGGGTCCCTTGCAGACTGGGCAAGCCAGGATTTCCAACAGTTTCTTATCCACGATCCCTCCGTTCACCTCGTCCCTGCCGCCAAATCCTTGCCCCGTTGACGCACCCAGGCCAGCACCTTCGCTTCCAGCCCCGAATCCACCCGGGCGCTGACCGGCACGAACCAGGCATTCCTCAAGGGGAAACGGGCGCACTTGACCGCATCTTTCTCGGTCATGAGCAGGACGCCATCCGCCGCAAATCGCAGATCCTCGGGGCGGTAATCATAATGGTCGGGGAAGGGGTGTTCCACCACCCGCAGTCCCGCCTGGCGCAGGGCGCCAAAAAAGCGCTGCGGATGACCGATGCCAGCCATGGCGTGAACGGTCTGTCCCACGAATTCGGCCAAGGGTCGACGGCTGCCATCAGTCACTGCAATAACCGTATCGCCGAGGGGCAGATCCAGGGTGAACGCTGGCCGCCCCACCGACAACCCCCCGCCCTGCACCACCACCGCATCAACCTGCCCCAGGCGTCGCGTGGACTCGCGCAGGGGGCCCGCCGGAAGGCAAAAGCCATTGCCCAGGCCACGGGCGCCATCCATGACCACAATCTCGATATCGCGCGCCAGCGCCTGATGCTGGAGGCCATCATCGCACAAAAGCACCGTGCAGCCCTGAGTGATCAGCAAACGCCCCGCCGCCGCCCGATCCGGGCCCGCGGCCACCGGCAGGCCACTGCGTCGCGCAATCAGCACCGACTCATCGCCCACCTCCCGGGGGTCGCTCTCGGGCGTGACCTCTCGCGGCCAGTGGGCGGAAGCGCCGCCATAGCCGCGGCACAAAATGCCGGGCCGCTCACCCGCGGCCGCCAGCCTTTGCGCCAGATGGATGACCAGCGGGGTTTTCCCGGTGCCGCCCACCGTGATATTGCCCACCACGACGACGAGCACCGGCAAGCGTGCGGGATGTCGCCAACCGAACCGATAAGGCGCTGCGCGGACGGCGACGGCAAGCGCATAGAGTGCGCTCAGCGGCAGCAGAGGCCAGACGCGCCCACGCGGGCCGTACCAGAGCCCGAGCACCGCAGACTCCAGCCGTCCGCGCCAACCGGCTGGCCTCAACCGGTCGCTTCCATTTCGCGGAACTGGAGCCGGTGGAGTTCGGCGTAAGGTCCGTTATTCGCCAACAACCGGGCGTGACTCCCCTGTTCGACGATCCGCCCGTCCTGCATCACCACGATGCTGTCGGCGCGCGTCACCGTGGAAAGTCGGTGGGCAATCACCAAGGTCGTCCGATCCTGCATCAGGGTTTCAAAAGCCGCCTGGATATGGCGCTCGGCTTCGGTATCGAGGGCAGAAGTCGCCTCATCGAGAATCAGGATCGGCGCGTCCTTGAACAGGGCGCGGGCAATGGCCAAGCGCTGGCGCTGGCCCCCGGAAAGCAACACGCCCTGTTGTCCCACCGGGGTCCAGAGCCCCTGGGGCAGTTTCTCGATGAATTCCCAGGCATGGGCCGCGCGGGCCGCCGCCTCCACCCGCTCCATGACCTGCGCGGGATCCTCGCCATAGGCGATATTGGCCGCCACGCTGTCGTTGAACAGCACGACCTCCTGCCC
>JBATEM010000004.1:0-2306 GCA_049664005.1 Candidatus Macondimonas sp. | reverse complement strand
TCTTCTTGACGATGCCGATCAGCAGGAACAGGCTGATGAGCGCCATGGCATTGAGTTCCACCCCGGTGATCATCAAGGCGAGAATCGCGCCCACGCCAGCCGAAGGCAGGGTGGAGAGAATGGTGATGGGGTGGATGAAGCTCTCATAGAGAATGCCCAGCACCACATAGATCGTCACCAGCGCCCCCAACAACAGCCAGGGCTCCGAGGACAGCGACTTCTTGAAGGCCAGTGCCTCGCCCTGGAAACCGCCCCGCACCGAGGTGGGCGCACCGATCTGAGTCATGGCGCGGCGGATGATCTGGTCCGCGTCGCTCAAGGATACTTTCGGGGCCAGATCGAACGACAGCGTGGCTGCGGCAAACTGCCCTTGGTGGTTGACGACGATGGGACCCTTGATGGTCTCGACATGGCTGAAAGCCGACAAGGGCACCAGCGCGCCGTTGCGCGACTGGACGAACAGTTTCTTCAGCGCTGCCGGATCAGCTGTGTCGGTGGGGCCTGCGGTCATCACAACAAAATACTGGTTGCGCTCGGCATAGATGGTCGATACCGGACGCTGACCGAAGGCATCGTAGAGTGTAGCGTCCACCCGTGCCGGGTCCACACCAAGACGCACCGCAGCGTCCCGGTCAATCACGACCTTGGCATGCAGGCCGCGGGTTTTGAGGTCATTGTTGACGTCGACCAGCCCGCCCTGCGCCTTCAGCGCCTGTTCAAGGCGCTCCGACCACAGGTAGAGATCGTCCAGATTGTCGCTCTGCAGGCTGTACTGATAGCGGGAATTGCTGGGTCGGCCGCCGGGGCGGATGTCCTGTGGGCCCTGAAGAAACAAGGTGGCACCGGGAACGTCGTTGATCTGGGTGCGCAAACGCTCCATCACCTTGTGGGCCGGTATGCGCCGTTCGTCCAGCGGTTTGAGCGAGACGAATACGAAGCCCGTATTGCCTTGTGATTCCCCCCCGATGAAGGACACCACGCTCTCCACTGCCGGGTCGGCGCGCAGGATGTCGGTGAACTGTTGCTGCTTGTCGCGCATCGACTGAAACGACAAGGCCTGCTCGCCGCTGATATAGCCCAGCAGTTTGCCGATGTCGTACTGGGGCAGCAGCCCCTTGGGGACCACCACGAACAGGAAGATATTGAGCGCAAAGGTGGCGAACAGCGACATCAGGGTCAGGAAGGAATGGCGCAAGGCCCAACCCAGGCTCACCCGATAGGCCTGTACCATTCGCTCGAATCCCGCATCGATCCAACGATGCAGCCGACCAGGATTGGCGAACGTTTCCTGCCGCAGCAACCGGGCGCTCATCATGGGCGTCAGGGTCAGCGACACCACCATCGACACCAGCACGGCAATGGATAGCGTGGCACCGAATTCCTGGATCAGGCGTCCGATCATGCCGCCCATCAGCACGATGGGCAGGAACACAGCCACCAGCGACAGGGTCATGGAGACCACGGTGAAGCTCACTTCCCGTGTGCCGTCCAAGGCGGCCTGAAATGGCGGACTGCCTTTTTCCAGATGGCGCATGATGTTCTCCAGCACCACGATCACATCGTCCACAACAAAGCCGGTCGCGATGGTGATAGCCATGAGGGAGAGATTGTCGATGGTGTAGCCCATCAAATAGAGCGCCCCGAAGGTGCCGATCAAAGACACCGGCAGCGCCACCGCCGGCACCAGCGTGGCGCGCGCATTGCGCAGAAACAACAGCACCACGCCCAGCACCAGGATGGTGGAGATGACAATGGTGACCTCCACCTCATGCAGCGAGGCGCGGATGGTTTCGGACTGGTCGAGCTCGACGGTGAGGTTCACGCCGCCCGGTACCGAGGCCTTGAGCTCGGGCAACAAGGCCTTGACCCGATCCACGGTTTCAATGACGTTGGCGCCTGGCTGTGTACGCAAGGCGATGACCACCGCCGTTTTGCCGTTGGCCGTGCCGGCATTGCGGATGTCCTGCACGGCATCGTGCACTTCAGCAATGTCCCGCAGCAGCACGGGCGAGCCTGCAACGTAGGCAATCACCAAATCGCGGAATTCGCTGGCGGTCTTGGCCTGATCGTTGGCGTGAATCAACCAGCGCTTCTGGTCGTCCTCCAGGCTGCCCTTGGGCCGGTTGGCATTGGCCCCCGCCAGTGCCTGACGGATCTGTTCGAGCCCCAGACCGTATTTGTTGACCGCGTCGAGATTGAGTTCAACCCGAACGGCCGGCAGGGCCGAGCCACCCAGTTCCACCTGACCGATGCCATACACTTGGGAAAGTTTCTGGGCCAGTATCGTAGAGGCGGCATCGTACATC
>JBATEM010000003.1:0-1695 GCA_049664005.1 Candidatus Macondimonas sp. | reverse complement strand
ATGTACCGCTGGCCGATCATCGACGAGGTCGCGGCCGCGACGGCGGGCCGGGCGCGGTGGCGACCATTCTTGGCCGGCGCAGCGGCCAGCGTTACGACATCGGCGGCCTGATGCCTGCCGCGGTGTTCTTCCGCCTGCTCGATGCAACGCCGGCGCGTCCCCAGCCGCCGTGGCAGACGCTGGCCGCCACCGGCCAGAGTGCATTGCTGCTGTTCGTGCACCGCGTAGACGGTCTCGCGCCGGGGCTCTATCTGCTGCTGCGCGATGCCGCAACGGCGCCTTCGCTGCTGGCACAGTTGAGCCCGGAATTCGCCGCTGCCGGCCCGGTTGCCGGCGTCGATCATCTGGACCTTCGGCTGCTGCGCGCCATCGCACCGGCCGGTCTGCGGCGCATCGCGCGCAGCCTGTGCTGCCACCAGGACATCGCCGCCACCGCCTGCTTCTCGCTCGCCATGCTGGCGCCGTTCGAGCCGGTGCTGCGGCGCGATCCCAGCCAGTACCGGGCACTGCTGCGCGCAGCCGGTCTGGTCGGCCAGGTGCTGTATCTGGAAGCCGAGGCGCTGGGCTACCGCGGCACCGGCATCGGCTGTTATTTCGACGACGAACTGCACGCGCTGCTCGGCCTGCAGGACCGGCAATGGCAAAGCCTGTACGCCTTCGCCATTGGCGTACTGCTGCCGGACACGCGGCTGGAGACCACCGCGCCTTACGTCGGGCGCCCGGTGGCGGCCTGAGGGAGACGATGATGCCGGAAGGGATGTTTCGCACGCTAGCCGAATCGGCGCGCCACCGCGCTTGGCCTCGTTGATGATCTCCTGGAACCTGTCGTGGGCGATGATGTTGAGGCGATCTAGCGCCGCCACGCCCGCGCTTGCGTATGGCAGACGCGGGTCGCGTCCGATGGACTTGCTCGATCAGCGTGCTGGTGTTAGCGGCGCGCAACGGCACGATGATGTAGAGGCTGGTCACGTCCCAGTCCACGGATGTGAATCACAATCTCGGTCGGCTCAATCACGCCTTCCACCGCCAGCAGGCGCGCAATCACCAGCATGCAGGTTTTGACCACATGCATGCCGTTCTCACGGGCATAGGGTGGGCAACTCCACCGTGGTCATTTCATGCAGCCGTATGCCGTCACCCATCGCTGCCCAACTTTTCAAGCTGGCGCAATGCCGTCACCCATTGCGACAAAGCCCACAGGGCTGTGTCGCAAACCGGCCAATTGTTGGGAGGGAAGGGCGTTCTGGCGTGAACATAAAGACGTAATCAATTGAATTAGAAAATAAAACAAGAGAAAAAGAGAGGTTGGCCCGCTTCCTGCTGAGTCCCTGTCAGGACGTTCGGGACCGGTCCAGGCGCGCTGCAAGCGGTCCACGCAGGGTCCAGCCATTCCACTTGCCGTGAGGAGGCTCCGATGAGCAGCTTGTCGAGCACCGTCCAGGATGTTTTCAACGAACCCGGCTGCGGCAAGAACCAAGGCAAGTCGGAGAAGGAGCGCAAGAAGGGCTGCACCAAGCAGCTCCAGCCCGGCGCGGCGGCGGGCGGTTGCGCCTTCGACGGCGCCAAGATCGCTTTGCAGCCGGTGACCGATGTCGCCCATCTGGTGCACGGACCGATCGCCTGCGAGGGCAATGGCTGGGACAACCGCGGCGCCAAGTCGTCCGGTTCGATGCTCTACCGCACCGGCTTCACCAC
>JBATEM010000002.1:0-3722 GCA_049664005.1 Candidatus Macondimonas sp. | reverse complement strand
CCATTTCCTGGCTCGGGATATAGACATAGCCTGTATCCCGACTCAGGCACATGGGCATCCAGTTGTGCCCGCCCAAGGGGGAAGGCAACTGGAGCTTGGGCCATTTTTGGTAAGAGTTGCTGGTCTGGATGGGACGACCCGTTTGCGGATCGACTCCTTTGGCCCAGGAGATGGGGATGTAATTGTTGGCGGAGATGAACTTCCCCGTTTCCCGATCGATGACGTAGAAAAAGCCGTTCTTGGGGGCCTGCATCAGCACCTTGCGTTGCTGGCCGTTGATGTTGAGATCAGTCAGGACGATATGCTGAGTCGCGGTATAGTCCCAACCCTCCCCGGGGGTGGTCTGGTAATGCCAGACGTACTCGCCGGTATCGGGCTTGATGGCCACGATGGAGGACAGGAACAGGTTGTCGCCACCGGCCGGGGAACGGATGTGCTTGTTCCAGGGTGAGCCATTGCCGACACCGATGTACAATAGATCCAGCTCAGGATCGTAGGCCATGGAATCCCAGACGGTGCCGCCACCGCCGATCTCCCACCAGGGACCGCCACCCCAGGTTTCCGCAGCCAATTCCATGGCTTTGTTCTCAAAGCCGTCCGCCGGATTGCCGGGCACGGTGTAGAAACGCCATTGCTGGGCGCCGGTCTCGACGTCATAGGCCGTGATGTAGCCGCGCACACCGAATTCAGCGCCGCCATTGCCGATGATCACCTTGCCCTTGATGATGCGTGGGGCGCCGGTGATGGTGTAGGGGCGGGACTTGTCGATGGTGAGCACATCCCAGACGATGTCGCCCGTGACCGCATCCAGGGCGACCAGCCGGCCATCGATGGTGCCCACGTAGACCTTGCCGTTCCACACCGCTACACCGCGGTTGACCACGTCGCAACAGGTATACTGGCCGCGCGTCTTGTCGACGTTCAGGTCATTGCGCCACAACAGCTTGCCGGTACGGGCATCCAATGCGTAGACCTCGCTCCAGGAGCCCGTCGCATACATGATCCCGTCCACCACAATCGGGGTCGCTTCCAGACCGCGATTGGTACCGGTTTCCCAGGCCCAGGCCAGCCCCAGATTGGCCACGCTCTTGTCGTTGATCTGCTTCAGCGGGCTGTAGCGATCCTCGCCATAGGTACGGCCGTGGAGCATCCAGTTGCCGGGTTCGTCTTCGGCCTTGAGCAGGCGTTCGCTGGTCATGCGGGCGAGGGAATCGCGGATGGCTTCGGCGGGCGCGGTGTCTTCGCGGGTGAGATTGGCATGGGCGAGGCCGTGCCCGAGGGCAAGCGCTATCAGGCCCACCAAAAATGGGTGTTTCACGAAAAAAAACCTCCCTGTTCGATCATTTTGATGTCGGTAAAAAAAGCGAATCGTGCGCGGGATTGCGCTCGGTGTCCAGTGATCACTAACGATCGGGGCCGCAGATTGCGGCCCCGATCGAGTCATGGGAATAGAGAACTGGTCAGGCCAGCCATTTGGAAACGCGCTTGAGCACTCCAAGCGCACTCTTGGGATAGGGGCCCTTCACGAACATGGCGGGCGAGAACCAGTTGCGCTGGTAGAGCACACCCTTCTTGTGCGAGAACTCCACGAAACCATCGAAGCCATGATAGGCGCCCAGACCACTCGGACCGCTGCCGCCGAAAGGCAGGTTGGGATGGGCGATATGGAGCATGGTGTCGTTGACGCAGGCACCGCCGGAGATGGTCTGGTTGATGACATGGTCGGCGCGCTTGCGATTGGCATCGAAGTAGTAGAGCGCCAGCGGACGCGGCCGCTCCTGGACGTAGCGCATGGCCTCCGGCAGGCTGCCATAGCTGCGCACGGGCAGCACCGGCCCGAAGATTTCTTCCTGCATCACCGCCATATCATCGTTGACATTGGTGATTACGGTGTGCGGGATCACCCGTTTGCCTTCGGGGATCTGCTCATTGCGCGGATTGATCTGCACCACGTTGGCGCCCTTGGCGCGGGCATCGTCGATCAGGGCCTGGATGCGCTTGAAATGCCGGTCATTGACGATCCAGGTGATGTCCTGATTGTCGGCCACCGTGGGATAGCGCTTGGTGATGGCGCGGGAATAGGCGTCGACGAATTCCTGTTCCTTGCCCTTGGGAACCATCACATAATCCGGCGCGATGCAGGTCTGGCCGGAATTCACCGTCTTGCCCAGCAGAATGCGCTGCACCGCTTTTTCGATGGAGTAGTCCTCCCCGATGATGGTCGGCGACTTGCCGCCCATCTCCAGGGTGACAGGGGTCAGGTTCTTGGCCGCCGCCATCATGATCTTGCGGCCGACCTCGGTGTTGCCGGTGTAGATCAGGTGATTGAAGGGCAGCTCGGAAAACTGGATGGCCTCCTGCACATCACCGGTGACGACCGTGATGAAGCTGGGATCGAAGTGCTTGGCGATCAGCTCGGCGATCACATCGGAGGTGCGCGGGGTGACATCCGGTGGCTTGATCATGGCGTGGTTGCCGGCCGCCAGCACGCCGATCAGCGGCGAAAAGATCAGGAAGGCCGGGTAGTTCCAGGCGCCCATGATGCCCACCACGCCCTTGGGCTGGTAGACCGCGTAGCCCGTGGCCGGCAGCGACTGGATGCTGGAGGCGACCTTCTTGGGCTTCATCCACTTCTTGATGTGGCCCTTGGTCAGACGGATCTCGCCCAGATTGGCGAGGACTTCCGTCAACACGGTTTCGTGGGGGGAACGGTGACCGAAGTCGGCCATCACGGCCTTGACCAGTTCGTCACTGTACTCACCAATTGCCTTGCCCAGGATCGAGAGCGCTTCGACGCGCTGCTTGGCATCGGTGATGCCCCGGTCGAGGAAGGCCTTTTGCTGGGCCTGCAGCAGCGGCAGCAGGGGATTCTGGGTCGACGCTTCCTGCTGGCGCGCCAGGCCCGATATGGAAATGGGCTGGGGTGTGCTCATAATGGGTGTCCCTCCTCGATGGATTATAGCGGCCATGCATGATGCGGTGCCGAGCGTTTAATATTTATGCCTGACTGAACAAATGGTCAAGCCCTGTTTCAGCGCCGCGTGGATTTTTTGAGACTTCAGGGCCTCGACGGTCGTTCAGGCATAGGCGGCCGACACCTCATTCGAGCGCTCATGCGCAAGGTATCGCTCGCCGGCATGCACCAGCAGCGGGATGCCGCTGCGCAAGTTTTCTTCCGCTGCCAGCCGCTGTTCCGCCGGCGTGGCATAGTGCGCGTCCCACTCCAGAAATCGTGGGCTCATCAGGGCATGCCAGAGTGGCGGCACCAGGGAGATCAACGCCGTCACCACATAGCCTCCCAAGGTCGTGGGCGCTTCCGGCAAGGGCTTGAGTTCGTAGTGCTCCACCTGCGCGTCGGCATGGTGGTGGGAATGACGCGGAACCGCCGCCACGATCCACAGCGACATGCGATGGTTGTCATTCCAGGCATGGCGGTACTGGAACGGCTCGCTGGGCACACGCACCAGGCCGTAGTGCTCCAGGTAGTTGGCAAACTCCAGCAGGACATGAGTGACCAGACCGATCCCCACCAGCCCCAGAACGCCGACCCAGCCCGCGACGGCCCAGAACAGAACCGCGATGACGGCCTCCAGCGCCCAGCCCTGCAGGGCTGCGTTGTGGATGCTCCAGACGGGCTGCCCGATTTTCTGCAGGCGTTCCCGTTCCAGCGCCCAGGTCATGCGGTACTGACCGATGATGGAGCGCACCACGAAGCGATAAAA
>JBATEM010000001.1:0-6208 GCA_049664005.1 Candidatus Macondimonas sp. | reverse complement strand
AGTTGCACCCGCTGGTGTGCACCGCATTCAACGCCGACTTCGACGGCGACCAGATGGCGGTGCACGTCCCGTTGTCGCTGGAAGCGCAGCTCGAAGCCCGCGCTTTGATGATGTCGACCAACAATATCCTCTCGCCTGCCTCCGGGGAGCCCATTGTGGTGCCGACCCAGGACGTGGTGCTGGGGCTGTACTGGATGACCCGTGAGCGCGTTGGCGCCCAGGGCGAAGGCATGGCCTTTGCCGACGTGGCGGAAGCCGATCGGGCCTATCGCAACGGCATGGTCGATCTTCAGGCGCGCGTGAAGGTCCGTTTGAGTGACCGGGTGATCGATGATGCCGGCGGCAAGCAGGCACGGACCCGCTTGATGGAGACTACCGTCGGCCGGGCGCTGTTGTCGCAGATCTTGCCGGAAGGCTTGCCTTTCGAAATGATCAACCGCGATCTCACCAAAAAATCGGTGGGAGCGGTGCTGAATGCCTGCTATCGCCGGGTGGGGCTGAAGGAAACGGTGATCTTTGCTGACCAGTTGATGTACACGGGGTTCCACTACGCCACTGTGGCAGGGATTTCGATTGGCGTCGATGACATGGTGGTGCCAGAGGAGAAGACCGAAATCCTGCGTCAGGCCGAGGGCGAGGTGAAGGAAATCGAGGAGCAGTATGCCTCGGGTCTGGTGACCAACGGCGAGCGTTACAATAAGGTGGTGGACATCTGGTCGCGTACCAACGATCAGGTGGCACGCGCCATGATGGACAAGCTGGGTACTGAAGTCGCCACAGATAAGGATGGCAATCAGGTGCGCCAGCCTTCCTTCAACTCCATCTTCATGATGGCCGACTCCGGTGCCCGTGGCTCCGCAGCGCAGATCCGGCAGCTGGCCGGCATGCGCGGGCTGATGGCCAAGCCGGATGGCTCCATCATCGAAACCCCGATCACGGCGAATTTCCGTGAGGGGTTGAACGTGCTGCAGTTCTTCATTTCCACTCACGGCGCCCGCAAGGGTTTGGCCGATACGGCGCTCAAGACCGCCAACTCAGGTTACCTGACCCGGCGTCTGGTCGACGTGTCGCAGGATGTGGTCATTCTGGAGCCCGACTGCGGGACCTCCCGTGGTTTGCCCTTGTCCCCCATCGTGGAAGGCGGTGATGTTCTTGAGCCGCTGCGGGAGCGGGTGCTGGGCCGCGTGCTGGCAGAATCCATCACCGATCCCGCCACGGGCGAGGTGGTCATCGAAGCCAACACGCTGCTGGATGAAAAGCTGGTTGAGGAAATGGAGCGTCTGGGAGTCGATCGGGTCCTGGTGCGCTCGCCCATCACTTGCGAATCTCGTTACGGGATCTGTGCCATGTGCTACGGCCGTGATCTGGCGCGCGGCCATATGGTGAACGGCGGTGAAGCCGTGGGGGTCATCGCGGCCCAGTCCATCGGCGAGCCGGGAACCCAGCTGACGATGCGTACCTTCCATATCGGGGGCGCGGCGTCCCGGGCTGCATCCGTCAATAACGTCCAGGTCAAGCGCAAGGGTGCGCTGCGCCTGCACAATGCCAAGTCGGTGCGTAACCACAAGGGCTCCCTGGTTACCGTATCGCGCTCCGGAGAAATCGGCGTCACCGATGAGTTCGGGCGTGAACGGGAGCGTTACAAGATCCCCTACGGCGCTACCTTGCTGGTCAATGATGGCGATCCCGTGGAGGCCGGCCAGATCGTAGCCGAGTGGGATCCCCACACCCATCCGGTGGTGACCGAAATTGCCGGCCGACTGCGTTTTGTGCAGATGGCCGAAGGGCTGTCGATCCAGAGCCAGGTCGACCAGATGAGCGGGCAGACCCAGGTGGTGATCCTGGATCCCAAGCAGCGTATCGGCGCTGGGCGCGATATGAAACCCATGATCAAGCTGGTGAATGAGGGCGGCGACGACCTGCATTTCCCGGGAACGACCATCCCCGCCGCCTACTTCCTCCCGGCGGGTGCGCTGGTGTTGATGCAGGACGGCGCCGAGGTTCGCATCGGCGATGTCATCGCCCGTATTCCTCAGGAGACAAGCAAGACGCGTGACATTACCGGTGGTCTGCCGCGGGTGGCGGACTTGTTCGAGGCGCGCAAGCCCAAGGAGCCGGCAATTCTGGCTGAAGTGGCAGGAACCGTGTCCTTTGGCAAGGACACCAAGGGCAAGCAGCGCTTGGTCCTGACCGATAGCGAGGGGGTTCAACACGAGATCCTGGTGCCCAAGTGGCGCAACGTCACCGTGTTCGAGGGTGAATCCGTTGAGCGCGGCGATGTGGTGGCTGATGGCGAGCCCAATCCCCAGGACATCCTGCGTCTGCTGGGCGTGGAGGCTTTGGCGGAATATCTGGTCAAGGAGATCCAGGACGTCTACCGCTTGCAGGGCGTCAAGATCAACGACAAGCACATCGAGACCATCATTCGGCAGATGCTGCGCAAGGTGGAAGTCGTTGATCCGGGCGATACCCACTTCCTGCAGGGAGAGCAGGTGGATCGTGCCCGCCTGATTGAGGAAAACGATGCGGCGCTGGCCGAAAACAAGCTGGCGGCACGCTGGGATCCATTGCTGCTTGGTATCACCAAAGCGTCTCTGGCCACGGAGTCCTTCATTTCGGCAGCCTCCTTCCAGGAGACCACCCGCGTATTGACCGACGCTGCCGTCCGCGGCGTCATGGACCCGCTGCGCGGACTCAAGGAAAATGTCATTGTGGGACGGCTCATTCCCGCCGGAACTGGGCTGGCTTATCACACCCATCGGCGTGAGCTGCGTGGCTTTGGCATGAGTCAGCTGGAGGCTGAGCATGCCGCTGCCACCGCCTCTGCGGCCCCACGCCCCGAGGATGTGTTCGAGGATCGGTGAAATCCCGATCCAATTCCACTTGGAGGGGGCTCTGGCCCTCTCTTTCTTTTTGGCGGTCCGTCAATTTAGGTTGACAGTCCACCCCCGCATCTCTAAAATTGCGCCTCTTTCATGTCCGGCGGCCCGAGCGCCCACCCTCTTTTTCCGATACGACGAGTGGTTCATGGCAACGATCAATCAGTTGGTTCGCAAGCCGCGTCGCAGCAAGGCGGCGAAGAGTGACGTCCCCGCGCTCGAGCAGTGCCCGCAACGGCGCGGTGTCTGCACACGCGTGTATACCACGACGCCCAAGAAGCCAAACTCCGCGCTTCGCAAGGTGGCTCGCGTTCGTCTGACGAATGGCTTTGAAGTCACCGGCTACATCGGCGGCGAGGGGCACAATCTTCAGGAGCATTCGGTGGTCCTGATTCGTGGCGGTCGTGTCAAGGACTTGCCCGGCGTGCGTTATCACATTGTTCGCGGCAGCCTGGATACCGCAGGGGTCGCCAAGCGTCGCCAGGCGCGTTCCAAGTATGGCGCGAAGCGTCCCAAGAGCTGATTGTTCGGGTTTTGGTCGCTTGCGCGACGGAGTTGAATCATGGCAAGAAGAAAGATTGCAGCCAAGCGGGCCATCCTTCCGGACCCCAAGTACGGAAGTGAGCAGCTGGCAAAGTTTGTCAACATGGTGATGTGCGACGGCAAGAAATCGATCGCCGAAGGCATCGTCTACAAGGCGCTTGACGAAGTAAGCCAGAAGCGTGGCGGCGACCCTCTGTCGGTCCTCGATGCGGCGCTGGAAGCGGTGCGTCCGGCGGTTGAAGTGAAGTCACGGCGGGTTGGTGGGGCCACTTATCAGGTCCCGACGGAAGTGCGCCCGACGCGGCGGACTGCCCTTGCCATGCGCTGGATTATTGATGCGGCCCGGGCGCGTGGCGAAAAGTCCATGGTGCGCCGGCTGGCTGGCGAGTTGCTGGATGCGGCGGATAACCGCGGCACCGCAGTCAAAAAGCGGGAAGAAACCCATCGCATGGCAGAAGCCAACAAAGCGTTCTCCCATTTTCGCTGGTAAGTATCCGTCCCGGATCTAAGGAATTTTCAGGTGGCTCGCAAAACCCCTATTGATCGCTACCGTAATATCGGTATTTCCGCGCACATTGATGCAGGGAAGACCACGACCACGGAGCGCGTGCTGTTCTATACCGGCGTCAGTCACAAGATTGGCGAAGTCCACGATGGTGCTGCCACCATGGATTGGATGGAGCAGGAGCAGGAGCGCGGGATCACCATCACTTCCGCTGCGACCACCTGTTTCTGGAGCGGCATGGGGGCGAATTTCCCTGAGCACCGCATCAACATTATCGACACCCCGGGCCATGTGGACTTCACCATCGAAGTTGAACGCTCCATGCGAGTGCTCGATGGCGCTTGCATGGTGTATTGCGCGGTGGGTGGGGTTCAGCCCCAGTCCGAGACGGTATGGCGTCAGGCCACCAAATATGGTGTGCCCCGCATTGCCTTCGTGAACAAGATGGATCGCGCCGGCGCCGACTTTTTCAAGGTCTGCGAGCAGATGCGCGATCGACTGCGCGCGACTGCGGTGCCGATCCAGATCCCGATTGGCGCCGAAGAGAACTTCAAGGGTGTCGTTGATCTGGTCAAGATGAAGGCCATCCTGTGGGATGAGGAAAACAAGGGCACCACGTTCCGCTACGTCGATATTCCTGCGGAATTGCAGGAGCAGGCCGACGAGTGGCATGAAAAGATGGTCGAAGCCGCTGCCGAATCCTCTGACGTTCTGATGGAGAAATACCTCGAAGGCGAAAAGCTGACCGAGGAAGAAATCAAGCAGGGGCTGCGCAAGCGCACCATCAACCTTGAAATCTTTCCCATGCTCTGTGGTTCTGCCTTCAAGAACAAGGGCGTCCAGGCCATGCTGGACGCCGTGATCGAGTATTTGCCGGCGCCCGGTGACGTGCCCGCCATTCGAGGCATCGATGCGCACAGCGAAGAGCCGGTCGAGCGTCATCCGCTTGATGAGGAGCCCTTTTCGGCGCTCGCTTTCAAGATCATGACGGATCCCTATGTGGGTACGCTGACCTTCGTGCGTGTGTATTCAGGTGTGCTGTCCTCCGGTGACACCGTGTACAACTCACAGAACGACGGCAAGGAGCGCATTGGCCGTATTTTGCAGATGCACGCCAATCAGCGCGAAGAAATCAAGGAATTGCGCGCTGGCGACATCGGCGCCTGCGTGGGTCTCAAGGACGTCATCACGGGTACGACCCTGTCCGCGCTCGACAAGCCGGTCATTCTGGAGAAGATGGAATTCCCCGAGCCCGTCATTGCGGTTGCAGTCGAGCCCAAGACCAAGGCCGACCAGGAAAAGATGGGTATCGCGCTACAGAAGCTGGCGCAAGAGGATCCTTCCTTCCGTGTCCGCTCGGACGAAGAGTCGGGGCAGACCATTATCTCCGGGATGGGCGAGCTGCATCTTGAGATCCTGGTGGATCGCATGCGCCGCGAGTTCAAGGTGGAAGCGAATGTCGGCAAGCCGCAAGTGGCTTATCGCGAAACCATTCGCAAGACGGTTGAGCAGGAAGGCAAGTTTGTACGTCAGTCCGGCGGTCGTGGCCAATATGGCCATGTATGGCTGCGGATCGAGCCCCGCGAGCGTGGCGCCGGTTATGAATTCGTGAACGGCATTGTGGGCGGTGTCGTGCCGCGGGAATATATCCCGGCGGTTGACAAGGGCGCCAAGGAACAGCTCGAAAACGGTGTCATCGCCGGTTTCCCGATGGTGGATGTGCGCGTTACCGCATTCGATGGGTCGTATCACGACGTTGACTCCAATGAAATGGCCTTCAAGATTGCCGCCTCGATGGGCGTCAAGGAAGGTGCGCGCAAGGCCGATCCGGTGTTGCTCGAGCCAATGATGAAAGTTGAAGTCGTGACCCCGGAAGATTACATGGGCGATGTGATTGGCGACCTCAATCGCCGTCGCGGCCTGGTGCAGGGCATGGAAGACGGTCCGTCCGGCAAGATCGTACGCGCCGAAGTGCCTTTGGCCGAGATGTTCGGTTATGCCACTGACCTGCGTTCCCAGACCCAGGGGCGAGCCGGCTACAGCATGGAATTCTCCCGTTACGCCGAGGCGCCCAACAGTGTCGCCGAAGCGGTCATCAAGAAAGCGTCTTGAACAAATTAAGCCAATTATTGTTTTCGCGAGGTTAATGAGCCGTGGCCAAGAGCAAGTTTGAGCGTACGAAGCCGCATGTGAATGTGGGGACGATTGGTCATGTGGACCATGGGAAGACGACGTTGACGGCGGCGCTGACGAAGGTGTTGGCGGAGAAGTTTGGTGGTGA